>DXBL01000322.1 GCA_019116555.1 Candidatus Pseudomonas excrementavium | reverse complement strand
ACCCGTCTGCAGCGCTGGCTCGAAGAAACCGGCAACAGTCTCGATGGCGCGTACTTCTACAGCGACTCGCGCAATGATCTGCCGCTGCTGTCGATGGTCGACAAGCCGGTCGCCGTCGATCCGGACGATGTCCTGCGCGCCCATGCCGAGCAGCATGGCTGGCCGGTGATCAGCCTGCGCGGCTGAACACAACCGGCCAGGCCTCGCCGCGATAGCGATGTCTCAACAGATCACCGTAGTCCGGTGAGGCCCCATCAGCCCGGGCGGTGCGGCGATCCAACGGAACTCGGGGAAAGCGGGTCCCGCTCTGCTCAGACCGGCAACACCCGGCAGAAGTAGCTCTTGATGTAGCCCGTCTCTGGAATCGCCGGATGCAGCGGGTGATCCGCGCCCTGGAAGCCGCGCTCGGCAATGACCAGATGGCGATCCAGATGCCGGCTGGCGGCCAGCAGGATATCGCGCAGGCTGTTCTCGGCCAGATGCATGGAGCAGGAGGCCGAAACCAGAATGCCGTCCTTGTTCAGCAACCGCATGGCCTGCTCGTTGAGTCGGCGATAGGCGTTTTCGCCGTTGCGGATATCCTTGCGCTTCTTGATGAAGGCTGGCGGATCGGCAATCACCACATCGAACTTCTCGCCCGCGCCCTTGAGTTCGCGCAGGGCGTCCATCACGTCGCCTTCGACCACCGTCATTTTCTCCGCCACGCCGTTCAGCGCCGCGTTGTACTCGACCAGATCCAGCGCCGCCGCCGAGCTGTCCACGCACATGACCTCGCTGGCCCCAAAAGCCGCCGCCTGTACCCCCCAACCGCCAATGTAGCTGTACAGATCCAGCACCCGCTTGCCACTGACGTAGGGTGCCAGCCGCGCGCGGTTCATGCGGTGGTCGTAGAACCAGCCGGTCTTCTGGCCGGTATGCACCGGCGCCTCGAAGCGCACGCCATTTTCTTCCAGCGCCACCCGCTCGGGCACTTCACCGAAGGCCACTTCGACATAGGCGGCGAGTTGCTCCGCCTTGCGCGCGGCCCCGTCGTTCTTGAACAGAATCCCGGTCGGCTTCAACACCTGCACCAGCGCCTCGACGATCTCGGCCCGCACTCGCTCCATGCCCGGTGTGGTGATCTGCACCACCAGGTAATCACCAAATCGGTCCACCACCAGCCCCGGCAGCAGATCGGATTCGCCGTAGGCCAATCGGTAGAACGGCTTGTCGAACAGCTTTTCCCGCAGGCTCAGGGCGATCTTCAGGCGATGCACCAGCAGCGATTTGTCCAGCCCATGGGCGGCATCGCGGCTGTGCAGGCGGGCGCAGATGAGGTTGTCCGGACTGACGGTGGCCAACCCCAGCAGCTTGCCCGAGGCTGTCTCCAGTTGCACTTCCTGCCCCGCTTCCAGCGCGGTGAGCGGCGTCTGGGCGGTATCGACTTCATTGCTGAATACCCACAGATGACCACCCTTGATGCGGCGATCACTGTTGGATTTGAGGCGCAGGCTGGGCAGACTCATTACGGACTCCTGAATATGGCTGGCTGGAACATTCCGCCGGGACGGCAGTATACAGGAGCCGGGACTGATGCCCGCGGGTTCTTGCCTGCGGATGGCCAATGGTCCTGGTAACTCCGCTGGCCGGGATGCACAGGCGTAACGGCGCGACCGAACCTGCATGGTCGCCATGTGCCGACTACACTGAAAGGCCGATGCCTCACCCGGCAGCAAACAGCCAGGAGCACACCATGACCATTCCGCTGATTCTCACCGTGATTTCCGCCGACAAGCCCGGGCTGGTGGAAAGCCTCGCCCAGGCCATCAACCGGCACGGTGGCAACTGGCTGGACAGCCGCATGGCGCGGATGGCCGGGCAGTTCGCCGGCATCCTGCGGGTGGATGTACCCGCCGGGGAGGTCGAAGCGCTGCGGGTCGAGCTGGAGAACATGAGCAGTGCCGGCATCAATATCCAGCTGGCGATCAGCGGCCAGGCCGAAGAACCCGCGCTGGGTACCCTGATGCTGAGCCTGGTGGGCAATGATCGCCCCGGCATCGTCCATGAGGTCTCGGCGACGCTGGCGCGGCATGGCGCCAATGTGGAGCAACTGGACACCTGTCGCCAGCCGGCCCCCATGAGCGCCGACCTGTTGTTTCGCGCCACCATCCGCCTGGGCGTGGTGCCCCAGACCGATATCGACGCGCTGCGCGCCGACCTGGAACATCTGGCCGATGACCTGATGGTCGAGCTGGAGGAAATGGCCGAGCCGCTGCCCCAGGATCAGCCATAGCATCAACAGCCCCCTGCACCTGACCGGGTTTACCGCTGGGCCATCGCCCGGTACCGTCATCCTTCGCGAACGACTGCATGGATGCAGAAGTTAGGGCGACGCAGAAAGCCAAACCCGAGGCGAAGGATCTATCGATAGTGCCGGGGTCAGGCCCGGCCCGCACTACAGCAGAAACACCGTCGCCAGACCGAGAAAAGAGGAAAAACCCACCACATCGGTGACCGCCATCAGCACCATGCTGCCAGCCAGCGCCGGATCGATGCCGAAACGCCGCAGGATCAACGGGATCAACAGTCCGGCCAGCACCGCGCAGACCAGATTGATCAGGATGGCCATGCC
>DXBL01000321.1 GCA_019116555.1 Candidatus Pseudomonas excrementavium | reverse complement strand
AGGACGCGCCGAGCATTACAACGAGCGGACGGAAAAGTCCGGCTCACCGGGTGAGATGAACAATATCCGCACCCACTATGGCCTCACCCACACGCTGGACTGGGGTAATTATTTCGAGACGCGCAGCTTCTTCATCAATGAAGAAGTCGAGATCGAGAATGGCAGTGTCGAGTCGCAATACAGCAGCAGCCTGGTCAACAGCAAGACCGTGCTGCCCCTACTCAACCAGACCCTGACCCTGGGCGCAGAATACAAGTGGGAGACCACCGACCACGATGCCGGCCGCTTCTATGGTCGCGCCAACAACCTGGAGCTGGAGCGTTGGCAGCGCGCGCTGTTCATCGAGGATGAATACTACGTCACCGATGACCTGTCGATCACCGGCGGGCTGCGTTATGACGAGAACGAGCACTATGGTGAAGAGCTGATCCCCCGCCTCTATGGCGTTTACCGCCTGACCGATGAATGGGTGCTCAAGGGTGGCGTGAGTGGCGGTTACAAATCGCCGACATTGAAGCAGTCCGACCCCAATATTGTCGAGAACGCCGCCCGCAGTCGCGCCTTCGATATGGGCAACGCCAATCTCAAACCCGAGAGCAGCGTCAACTACGAAGCCGGGCTGATGTGGGACGCCGCCAATGGCATCAACTCCGGCGTGACTGTCTATTACACCGAGTTCGAAGACCAGATCGGCAAGCGCGTGATATGCGACACCCGCGACGGCGCCGACCCGGTGTGCGAGGTCAACGGCGTTACCCGGGAATACATCAACCAGTACATCAACCACGACTCGGCCGAGCTGCGCGGCGTGGAGGTGTTCTTCAATGTGCCCCTCGGCCCGGTGGATCTGAAGACCAACTACACCTACTCGGATAGCGAAATCACCGACTCGCAGGACTCGCCGGAGAGCGTTGGCCAACCATTCAACAATCTGCCCCGGCATATGTTCAATGTCGGCCTGGACTGGGCCGCTACCGATGCGCTGGGGCTCTGGGCCAAGGCCCGCTACAAGAGCAAGACCGTGGAAGACAGCGACAGCCGTATCCCTTCCTACACCCTGGTGGATCTAGGCGGGCTCTACCGCCTCAGCGACAACTTCGATGTGTATGCCGGGCTGTACAACCTGTTCGACAAGGAAGTCAGCGCCGAGGATTACGGCAAGACCCTGGATGGCAGACGCCTGAACGTCGGCGTGGCGTTCAACTTCTGAGCGTGTGGGACGGGCCCGGCGCCAGCCGGTAGCCCAGCCCGCGCAAGGTCTCGATGCCGCTGTCGGCGCCGGCAGCCGCCAGTTTGCGCCGCAGCCGCGACACCAATGCTTCGATGGCGTTGGGCGTCACGGCCTCGCTCAATGAATAGAGGCGATCTTCCAGATGATCCTTGACGACCACCCGCGGCGCATTGCGCAGCAGTTCTTCCAGCAGTGCCAGTTCGCGCTTGGACAACAGCATCGGACGCTTGCCTACCAGCACGCCGCGGCTTTCCTGGTAGAACGACAGGTTACCCAGCTGCAGGCAGTTCTCGCTGCGCGGACCCGAGCGCCGCAGCACCGCCCGCAGACGCGCCTCCAACTCCGGCATGGCGAAGGGTTTGAGCAGATAGTCATCGGCACCGGCATCCAGGCCGGCGATCCGTCGCTCCAACGAATCGTAGGCGGTAAGGATAATGCAGGGCAGGTCGCTGTTGCGCGTCGCGCTGCGTGCGGCCAGAAGCGACAGGCCGTCCATATCGGGCAGGCCGAGATCAAGCAGCATCGCGTCGTACCGGCACAATCTGAGCATGGCCAGCGCCTGCTGACCGTGCTCGGCCACATCCACGACAAAGCCGCCCCGCTGCAGATGCTTCGTCAGCAGGGCGCGCAGCGACGGATGGTCTTCAACGACAAGCAGCTTCATGGATGTCACTCGGCCTTGGCCCTGTCAGGCTCTGGTCAGTTGGCACTGGGATAGTGATGTAAAGAATGTAACAGAATGCTTATGATTAATATTCTTATTTGTATATTAAGCGACCTTTTGGTCCACCGCCTAGCGTTTCGCCATGAGCACAGCCATTGATGCCCAGGACAGATACTTCCATGCTCACGTCATACCGCTTTTTCACTGACCTGTCGTCGACCGTGCGCTACCGGCTCGCCATCCTGTCGCGGACGGTGCTCGCCATCTTCGGCGGCTATCTGTTCGCCGCCCTGAGCACCGCCAGTCTCTCCCTTGCCCTCCCGCTGCCACGGCCACAGGCGGTGCTGGCGGCGACGCAGCTATCCTTCGCGCTGTACTGCGCTCTGGTCATCTGGGCTTTCGCCGCCGCCAGCGCCCGGCGCGCCTGGCTGGTTACCGCGGCGCTCTGTGCAGCGCCAGGTGCCCATCTGCTGCTGAACGGAGCGCTGTCATGAAACAACCCAGCTTCCGCCAGACCAATGCCTGGCTGCATACCTGGACCGGCCTGCTGCTCGGCTGGCTGTTGTACGCGGTATTTCTGACCGGCACCCTGAGTTTCTTCCATCAGGAAATCAGCTTCTGGATGAAGCCTGAACTGCATGGCTCGGTGCCCGATGGTGATAGCGCCATCCGCGCCGTCGACCGCCTGCAGCAACTGGCACCCGACGCGGCGCAGTGGAATATCAACTTGCCCACTGAACGCAACCCGGCGCTCGAAGTACAGTGGTTCGCCCCGGGCGAGCGCATCGGCAAGGGCGGCGGCCAACGCCTGACCCTGGATGCCGCGACCGGCGAGCCGATAACCGTGCGCGAGACCCGTGGCGGCGGTTTTCTCTACCGCTTCCATTTCGAGCTCTATGGTATGCCCCGGGTAACCGCCCGCTGGATCGTCGCCGTCGCCACCATGGTGATGCTGGTCGCCATCATCAGCGGCGTGGTCACCCACAAGAAGATCTTCAAGGACTTCTTCACCTTTCGCCCGCGCAAGGGTCAGCGCTCCTGGCTCGATGCGCACAACGCCACCGCCGTGCTGGCGCTGCCGTTCCATTTCATGATTACCTACAGCGGCCTGCTGCTGTTCATGTACATGCTCATGCCATGGGGCGTGAACAGTGCCTACCAGGGTGACATGCAGGCCTATTTCAGCGAAGCCGGCAATCGCCGTGGCGCACCGGAACGGGATGTGCAGCGCCCCGCCGGCAATGAGCAACCCGCCGAACTGACAGCGATCGCGCCACTGCTGGCCCAGGCAGAACAACACTGGCCACGCGGCGCGGCCAGCATCCGCATCAGCAATCCGGGCAGCAGCCGCGCGGTGATCGAATTGCGTGAGCGCGGCGGTGACAGCCTGATCGAGCGCGGTGGCAGCGAGCAGCTGCGTTTCGACGGCGTGACCGGTGGTTCGCTGGATACCCCGACTGCCGCCGCCATTCCAGCCACCAATGCCGTGTACAACGTATTCAGCAGCCTGCATCTGATTCGCTTTGCCGGCCCGCCCCTGCGCTGGCTGTTCTTTCTCAGCGGTCTGCTGGGCACGGCAATGATCGCTACCGGGTTGGTGTTGTGGGTGGTCAAGCGCCTGCCTGAGCGCCGCAAGCTGGGCCGCACGCCCTTCGGCCACCGCCTGGTCGAAGTGCTGAACATCGGCACCGTTGCCGGTCTGCCACTGGCTATCGGGGTGTATTTCTGGGCCAACCGCCTGCTGCCGGCGGGGCTGACACAGCGCACCGACTGGGAAATCCGCAGTTTCCTCCTCGCCTGGCTGCTGTGCCTGCTGCATCCGCTGCTGCGTTCCCATAAGCGCGCCTGGCAGGAACAGCTGGTTGCCGCCGCCGTGCTGTTCGCCAGCCTGCCGTTATTCAGTCTCAACCTGCCCTACAGCGGCCTGCCAAGCACCCTGGTCAGCGGCAATTGGCTGCTGGTGAGCATGGATCTGACGCTGCTGGCCAGCGCGGCCCTGTTGGGTTACGCCGCCTATGCGCTGGACCGGCATCAACCGGCTGCCGCGCGCCAGTCACCCCGACCAGCACGCAAGGCACTGCCAACCACGGAGGCATCGGCATGATCAGTTTGAGTCTGGCGCTGTGTATCAGCGCCTTCGGCAGCCTGTGCCTGGGCATGCCGCGGCATTTCGAGCAAACGTTCCAACGCAAATCACCGCCACTGCTGTCCCGGGCGCTGCGCGGGCTCGGCTGGCTGTTGCTGGGGTTGGCGATTCTGCCGGCGATCGACGCCCTGGGCCCCTCCGTGGGGCTGGCGTTGTGGGCATCCGCGCTGACTATTGCCGCAGCCGGTCAGGCGCTGCTGCTGACCTACCAGCCACGCCTGATCATGCCGGTCAGTCTGCTGGCACCGCTGCTGGCTCTGCCTCTGCTGGCGGTGTGAACAAGCGCCCTACCGCACCGGCATATGCCTGCGACCATAGGCTAGTAGGCAACAATAGACTTCCTCTGTTAATTTGCCGGGCTTTTTCAAAATCGGCTCCGGCTCAAGATGGAGACAGTTGGCGTGTCTCCAGAATAAATAACGAGGAACGAAATAGATGCTACTTTTCTTTGCCAGTCTTGCCATATTGCTGCTGGGCTACAAGTTCTATAGCCCCTTTATTGAAAAGCAAGCGGGGATAGACCCTACAGCCAGAACACCGCAAGAGCGCCTGAATGATGGCGTTGACTACGTTGCCATCAGCCCGTTCCGGGCATTCCTCATCCAGTTCCTGAACATCGCCGGGATCGGTCCCATCTTCGGCCCCATCCTGGGCGCCTTGTATGGCCCGATCGCCCTGGTGTGGATCGTTATCGGTAACGTGGTGGGCGGCGCGGTACATGACTACTTCTCCGGTGTCATGAGCCTGAAGGAAGACGGCAAGAGCCTGCCCGAGATCGCCGGTCACTATTACAACGTGATCTTCAAAGGTTTCATGCTGATCTTCACCTGCATGTTGCTGTTCTTCGTCGGGGTAGTTTTCATCATGAGTCCGGCCGGGTTGCTGAGTAACCTGTCCTACTTCGAAGGCACTTTCCTGGCGGGCAACACCTTCTGGGTACTGGTGATCCTCGCTTATTATTTCTTCGCCACCCTGCTGCCCATCGACAAGATCATCACCAAACTCTATCCAGTGTTCGGCCTGCTGATGATCGTGATGACCAGCCTGGTTGCCATTGCAGTCATCCTGGAGGCACCCCATCTGCCCCAGTTCAGCGATATCTTCGCTTTTTTCGATGGGCATCATGATCATGATTTCCTGGCGCCCAATCCAGATGGCCTGCCCGTCTGGCCACTGCTGTTCCTGACCATTACCTGTGGCGCGATCAGCGGCTTCCACTCCACCCAGTCACCGATGATCGCCCGCTGCCTGACCAATGAAAAGTATGCTCGCCCGGTGTTCTACGGCGCGATGATGTGCGAAGGCATTGTGGCCTGCGTCTGGGCCACCGCCGGCATCGCCACCTTCCCGGGTGGCTATCCCGAGCTCAAGGCCATGCTGGACCTGGGTGGCCCGGGTCTGGTGGTCAACCACATCGCAACCAGTTACCTGGGTGTGTTCGGTGGCGTCATGGCGATCCTGGCGGTGGCTATCTTCCCGATCACCTCCGGTGACACTGCATTCCGCTCGCTGCGCCTGACGATTACCGATGCCTTCAATATTTCCCAGTCCGCCATGCGCCGACTGGCTCTGGCGGCGCCGATCCTGGGTGTGGCTTATCTGATGACCTTCCTGGACTTCTCCTTGATCTGGCGCTACTTCGCGTTCTCCAACATGCTGCTGTCGACCAGCGTACTGTGGCTGGCAACCAAGTACCTGCTGGATCGGGGCACATTCCACTGGATCGCCAGTATTCCAGCGGTGATCGGGACCGCCATTACCGTCGCTTATATTGCAACAGCAGGTATTGGCTTCAACCTCCCCGAGGAATACAGCAAGGCGATAGGTATCGTGGTTGGGGTGATCTGCCTTATCGGGCTGGTGATTCACCATAGCAAGCGCAATACCGGCGGTTATTTGAAGCCGGAAGCGTAATAACCCATACCAGCTGAAGCCAGCCTCAAGTAAACACCTGACTCCGGTCAGGTGTTTACGTTTACAGGGGCTGCCAATCTGCGGTCGCCTGCTTCTCCTGGCGTATACTCTCCGGTTCACACCCAATCTGTCGTCGCCATGTACAGCCTTGCTCAACCCGTCAATCACACCCTGGAAATTCGCAAAAGCCGGTTCATCGCCTGCGTCGAGCCCATCGCCGACCGTGCCAGCGCCCAGGCCCGGGTAGCTGAGCTGCGCGCCGAGCATCCGGACGCCACTCATGTCTGCTGGGCACTGCTGGCCGGCGGCCACAGTGCCGCAGTGGATGATGGCGAACCATCCGGCACCGCCGGCCGGCCGATGCTGGAGGTGTTGCGCCATCAGCAGCTTGATGGCGTGCTGGCCACCGTGGTGCGTTATTACGGTGGTATCAAGCTGGGTGCCGGCGGTCTGGTGCGCGCCTATACCGACGCCGTCGCCCAGGCGTTGTTGCAAGCCGAGAAAATCGCTCCGGTGCAGGTCCAGCTGGTCGACTGTGAGTTGCCCTATGCCCAGGAAAGCATCGCCCGCCATTTGCTGGCACAGTGCGGCGGGGAGTTGCTGGAGGTCCGGCATGGCGCGACCGTGCAGATGAGCTTGCAGCTGCCGGCAGCCGTTGCTGACGAACTGCATGATCAGTTGCTGGCTGCAACGCGGGGTGACATGGCCTGGCAGCCCCGCCCTGAACAATCCGCTGTCCTCGGCTGAAATCCGTACTCTGCCCTTATCTGCCCTCTGCTATTGTTCAGGCAAGACTCTACAACTCAAGGAACTCCCATGAAGTTACCCAGCCTCACTGTCGCCGCTCTGCTGCTGGCCGGCTGTAACGGTGTTCCCAAGGGCATCGAACCGGTTACTGGCTTCGATCAGGAGCGTTATCTGGGTACCTGGTATGAAATCGCCCGACTCGATCATTCTTTCGAGGAAGGCCTGGATCGGGTGACCGCAGAATACCTGCCCAACGACGATGGCAGCATCAACGTCATCAACCGCGGCTACAGCCAGGCCAAAGGCGAATGGGAAGAAGCCGAGGGCCGGGCCGTCTTCGTAGGCGACAGCGATGTGGCCCACCTGAAAGTGTCGTTCTTTGGTCCCTTCTACAGTTCGTATGTAGTGTTCGAACTGGACGAGGACTATTCCAAAGCCTATATCACCGGGTATAACCGGGATTACCTCTGGTTCCTGTCCAGAACGCCCCAGGTCAGCGCGGCAGAGCTGGAAACATTCAAGACCCGCGCGGCCGCCGAAGGGTTCGAGCTTGGGGAGTTGATTGTGGTGGAGCATCCTGCGAAGTTGCATTAAATAAAAACGTATATACAATGTAAATATGTTTCAGCTTTGAGATCCACTTTCCGCGAGTATCAGCCATGTCCGATAAACCAAAGAAAGTGAAGCTCAACAAGAAAGATAGTCAATTGCTGATCCGTATCAGCAGTACCGAGCGCGAGCAGTTCTTGCAGTTATGCGAACAGCTGGATACCACCGCCGCTCGCGAAATCAGGCAGTTCATCCGTGGGTTCATCAAGAAACGCAAACCCACCGAATAGCCCAGCAAAGCAAAGGAGACATTCCATGTCCAAGAAAGCAGAAGCCAAATCCGCCAAGTCCCTCAAGCAGGAAATCAAGGCCCGTGAAGCCAAGATCGAGAAGCACGAGAAGAAGATCAAGTCGCTGAAGAAAGCGAAGAAAAAGGCCGCTTGAGGCTGAGGCTGGGCCGCCCGAGGGCGGCCACTGCCATGTTGCCGGTCGAGTGCCCGCAACGATGAGTTTCCTTGTTGCAGCCAGCGCCCTGCTTGCTGCGCCAGATGATCTGCGTTACAGCTTCCCGCCAAATTCCTGCAGCGTTTCCATCAGGCTCTGGTAGCCACCGGTTGCGGTGTACCAGGCGGCCGGATCGAGATAGTAGACCTTACCCTGCTTCCATGCATCGGTGGCCGCCACAGCGGTATCCTGCCCCAGCGTGTCTGCGGCCTGGCCTTCGCCACCGGTGGCAGCTCCGCGATCCAGTACCACCAGCCAGTCGGGCTGCTGGGCGAGTGCCTGATCCAGGCGAGCGCGTTGGGCTTCCTGCAGTTTTTTGGCTTCCGGGGAGCCGGCTTCCGGGCGGGCCTGGCCGGGCGTTGCTGCCTCGCCTGCGGTGGCGGTGGATTCAGTGCCCAGCAGTTCGTAGAGCATCCCAAAACGCTCCCCCGGGGCGTGGGTCATGATCCGGCCGTTGATGGTGAACAGGGTTACGGAACTCAGACCTCGGCTCTGTTGCTGGACCTTGGTCAGCGCTTCCTGCAATTCGGTATCCAATTGCTCTGCCTGCTGCTGTTCATCGAAGATACTGCCCAGCAGTTGCAAATTGGTCCGCACGCCCCCGACAAAGGACTCGGGGCTGAGGGTCAGGTCGATGGTCGGCGCCAGCTCAGCCAATTTGTCGTAGGCGGTGCGCGAACGCCCGGCAATGATGATGAGATCAGGCTGCAGGGCTTGGAGCGCAGCGTAGTCCGGCTCGAACAGCGTGCCGACCTTGGCATACTCCGCATCCTGGAATTTCTTCAGGTGTGCGGGGCCGGCCTGCTCGGGCACACCCGCCACCTCGACGCCCAGCGCATCCAGGGTGTCCAGCGTGGCCAGGTCAAATACCGCGACGCGCGTCGGTGCCTGCTCCAGCGTGACGCTGCCCTGGGCATGTTCAACGGCCAGTGGATAACCGGCATGGGCCATCGAAAACGTCAGCAACAAGCCGAACGCCAGTACCAGTTTCAGCGCAGCAAAACGAACAAAGCGCATGTGTATCTCCAGAGGTTGGGGTGTGTATGTCATGGATCTGGCTCGGCAGCCATCAGCAGGGCCGGCAGAATGGAGGCTGCCAGCATGGGGCCGTGCCCCAGGCCGGTCAGCTCTCGGTAATCAACAGTGAGACCCGGCCGCTGCGCCAGACGCACCGCCATTTGCTGCGCGGCATCGCCCGGCGTGGCGGCCATGGCCCGGCTCGCCTCGGTCGGCGGTGCATCCGCGGTACGCGCCCTGGCTTCGTCACTGCCGCGCATGATCAGCAGTCGCGCGCTTATATCGGCTGGCATGGTCTGCTCGATCTGCATCAATAGACCGAACTTCCACCACAACGACGGGCTGGCGGCAACGTAGCGCTGGAATGCCTGCGGCCGGGTGAACAGGGTATTGAGGACGAAGGCACCGCCATAGGAATGCCCCCATAACGTCTGACGCTGCCGGTCAACCGGACGACGCGCCTCGACCTGCGGCTTGATCCGAGTTTCGATCAGCTCGAGAAAGGCCAGCGCCCCGCCGGCCGGACGGCGACGCTCATTGTCTTCCAGCAACGGCTGGCCTGGGTGCGGTGAAGGCGTGTAGTCGTAGACCCGGGCATCGACATCCAGGCGCAGGTCGCTGGCGGGGCCGATCAATACCAGAAGCGGGGGCCCGCGCTGATCCAGCTCCGCCAGCCATTCTTCCTGCAGTGCGGCCAGTACGGCATTGCCGTCCAGCAGGTAGATCACCGGATACCCCTCATCCGGCGCTGCCCGCGTGGGCACTGCCAGGCGCACCCGGTAATGCCGCTGGCCATCAGCGGAGTCCAGCTCAAAATGCTCGAATTGATAGTAAGCCGATCCCGTATCAGCCAGGGTCGAACCGAGTTTCTGATCGACATCAGGTCTGGCCATGGCCACCAGCGGCAGCCAGGCAAGCAGCACCAGAATGAGTTTCATGGCGCATGCACCGCTGTGCCACACTCCGGTACCACCCGCAGGGCCAGTTGCTGCCGGTCGATCCATCGAGTCAGCCTGGCGGCCGGCTTGGACAGAGCGTCAGCATCCTCGCGCAGCGGGTGCAGGTGACCACTCCACAGCAGCATCTGCAGCGATTGCGACAGTGTGCCCAGCTGACCGGCGAACGCCGGCAGCTGGCGCAACTGGGCAAAGCTGACGGGTCCCTGCGCCAGGGCGGCGAGCAGGGGCGTGAAGATGTCGCTCGGCCCCTGAATCTCGCCGATCGGGGTAGCGAAGGTCACCGGCCCAGCCGATGGGGCTGCCGGCAGTCGCTGGAAACGGATGGCATCCCGGGCGATTGTCAGGTGCCGCTCATTGAAATCCACTCCGACAAACTGGCCTTGAGGATTGGTTGCAGCAGCCACCAGCAGGTTGATGCCGACCCCGCAGCCCAGCTCGCAATAGGAATACGGACAGCTAAGGTCTGGCGGAGCCGAGCCGAGAAAGCGCGTCAGCATGCTTAGCCAGAGCGGCTGAATCTCACGATGAAAATGAGCTGGGTAGGCTACATCCTGAACATAGCCCGCTGCGTATGTCATGAAAAACCCTCAGCCTTCGATAACGCCACAGCCTCCGACGGCAGTCACCGGCGGGGGCCGTGGTTTTTCTGTCTGACTCAGAAGGTCTTGGTCAGGCCCACGATGATGCGTCTGCCATCCAGGTTATAGGCATAATCGCCATCGGTGGTAACCTCCTTGTTGGTGAGGTTATAGACGCCCGCCTTGAAGCTCCAGCTATCCTCTGGCCGATACACCAGGCCCGCGTCGACAAAGGTATAGGACGGATACTTGATGCCGTTGCTGCTGGAGCCACTGGTGCCGGTCTGCCACCGGCCCGAGGTCTCGCCCCGATAATTGACCTGGGTCCACAGATTCAGCCGCGAGGTTACTCCCCAGTCCAGCGACACATTGAACATGTGCCTGGCAACGTCGTTCAGCGGCTCGCCCTTGTATTCGCCGGACTTCTGTTCGGTATCGGTCCAGGTATAACTATGACGGTAGGTCAGGTTGTCGAGGATGTCGTAGTCCATGGTGAACTCGATGCCGCGCAGCTCGGCCTTGTCGACGTTCTCATAGGTGGTATATCCAAACTCGTGGTATGGAAATACAGTGCCGTTATAGAC
>DXBL01000041.1 GCA_019116555.1 Candidatus Pseudomonas excrementavium | reverse complement strand
TGTTGAGAGCGTAAGCGTTATTTGTATCAGACCGTGATTTTGATCCAGGCCCCCGCCGGGTGAGCCGCTATTATTCTGGAGTCTTGCCGTGAGTCGTTTCTGGAGCCCCTTTGTAAAGGACCTGGTGCCCTACGTGCCGGGCGAACAGCCCAAGCTGGACAACCTGATCAAGCTCAATACCAACGAAAACCCCTACGGTCCATCACCGAAGGTGGTCGAGGCCATTCGCACCCAGCTGGATGACAGTCTGCGCCTGTATCCCGCGCCCAATGCCGATCTGCTGAAGGACACCATCGCTGGCTACTATGGTGTGACCGCGGCCGAAGTGTTCGTTGGCAATGGCTCGGATGAGGTGCTGGCGCATATCTTCCATGCGCTGTTCCAGCACGGCAAGCCGGTGTTGATGCCGGATATCAGCTACAGCTTCTACCCGGTGTACTGCGGCCTCTATGGTATCGAGGCGAAAGCGCTGCCATTGGCTGAGGATTTCAGCATTCGCCCGGGGGATTACCGGGGCGAGAACGGCGGCATCATCTTCCCCAATCCCAACGCGCCCACCGGCATGCTGCTGCCGCTGGACGGCATCGAACAGATTCTGCAGGCCAACCCGGATTCGGTGGTGGTGGTAGATGAAGCCTATATCGATTTTGGCGGCGAAACCGCCATTGCACTGGTTGGCCGCTATCCCAACCTGCTGGTTACCCAGACCCTGTCCAAGTCCCGCTCGTTGGCCGGCTTGCGGGTTGGGCTGGCAGTGGGACATGCGGATCTGATCGAGGCACTGGAGCGGGTCAAGAACAGCTTCAACTCCTACCCGCTGGATCGCCTGGCGATTGTCGGGGCGGTGGCGGCCTTTGAGGATCAGGCGTATTTCGAGCAGACCTGCCAGGCCGTGATCAGCAGCCGGGACGAGTTGAGCAAAGGGCTACAGGAGCGCGGTTTTCAGGTGTTGCCTTCAGCCGCCAACTTCGTGCTGGCCCGGCATGGCGAACGTGACGCCGAGGAACTGGCGGCGGGGCTGCGGGCGCAGAAAGTCATCGTGCGGCACTTCCGGGCGCCGCGCATCGAGCAGTTCCTGCGCATCACCATCGGCACGCCGGAGCAGAATCACGCGCTGCTGCGGGCCCTCGACAGCCTGCTCTGAGTTCAGGAGCCGAAGGTTGGCCGTACGCCAACCTCGGCGGTGAAACGCATGGCTTCGCCATTGCGCAGCACCTCCAGCTCCACCTGGGAACCGGGCTCGGCCCGTGCAACCTGATTCATCGCATGTCGGCCACTGACGATGGCCGCGTCATCGATGCGCAGGATTACATCACCCGGACGCAACCCCGCAGTCCAGGCTGGACCATTGCGGTACAGGCCGGACACCACGATGCCTTCGGTCTTGATCAGGCCGAAGGACTCGGCCAGATCACTGGTCAATGGCTGAACTTCCACCCCCAGCCAACCGCGGATGACCCGGCCGCGCTCGATGATTTCTTCCATCACGTTCATCGCCAGCGGCGCAGGGATCGCGAAACCGATGCCCTGGGAGCCGCCGGACTGGGAGAAGATGGCCGTATTGATGCCGATCAGCCGGCCGCGGGCATCGATCAGTGCGCCACCGGAGTTGCCCTGGTTGATCGCGGCGTCAGTCTGAATGAAGTCTTCATAGGTATTGAGGCCCAGCTGGTTGCGCCCGGTGGCGCTGATAATACCCATGGTGACCGTCTGGCCCAGCCCGAACGGGTTACCGATGGCCATCACCACATCGCCGGTGGATTGCTGTTCATCAGTGCTGATGGTCGCGGTGGGGAGGTCCGGCAGGTCGATCTTGAGCACGGCCAGATCGGTTTCGGGATCGGTCCCGATCAGCTCGGCAATGGCTTCGCGCCCATCGCGTAGGGCGATCAGGATTTCGTCGGCGTCGGCGACCACATGGTTGTTGGTCAGTAGGTAGCCATCGCTGCGCAGGATCACCGCTGAACCCAGGCTGGACTGGCGCCGTGAAGGGGCTGGCAGCGAATCGGCGTAATCGCGCAAGGTCGGATTGCCGAACGGACCATTGTTGCGGCTGGGAATCTGCTTGGTGGTGAAAATATTGGCCACCGCGGGAGCAGCCTTGTTGACGGCGTCGCTGTAGGACACCACGCCACTGCTGCTGGGCAGGGTCAGGGCGGGTGCCATCTGATAGGACGAATGCGCCGGTAGCCCGAGCCACTGCGGGAACTGCTGAATGATCAACAGGGCGATCAACAGGCCACACACGGCAGGCCAGCCCAGATTACGCAAGAAACCTTTCATTAGAGTCTGTCCCTGGATATCCGGGGGGTTGTGGTCATGATGAAGTGGTCCGGAAGTGGCCATTATAGTGAGATTCACTTGATTGTGCAGGTACGTATAGCAGTCTTGTATCCTTGTGCAACAGACATGAGAATGCCGTTTTTCATTGGGGGAGAGTCGTGATGACACAATGTTCCGAATTGGTCGCCTATTGCAACAACCTGCTGGAGAGGGGAGCCTTTCAGGATTATTGCCCCAACGGCCTGCAGGTGGAAGGCCGCAGCGAGATCAGCCGGGTGATCTCCGGTGTGACCGCCAGCCAGGCATTGATCGAGGCGGCAGCCGCCCAGGGTGCTGATCTGCTGCTGGTGCACCATGGCTACTTCTGGAAAGGCGAGGCGGCGCAGATCACCGGGTTGAAGCAGCGGCGCATCAAGGCGTTGCTGGAGCATGGCATCAATCTGGTCGCCTATCATCTGCCCCTCGATGCCCACGCCAAGTTCGGCAATAACGTACAACTGGCGCAATTGCTCGGCTGGCATATCACCGGTGGACTGGAGCCGGACAACCCGCGATCGATTGGCCTGCAGGGCGAACTGAGCGAGGCGGTCAGCGGGGCCGAGCTGGCCCAGCAATTGAACATCGCGCTGGGTCGCGAACCGCTGTTCATCGCTGGTCACAGCCGCCCGGTGAAGCGTATCGCCTGGTGTACGGGCGCCGCTCAGGGGTATATCGACAAGGCGGTAGCCCTGGGCGTAGATGCCTTCATCACCGGTGAGGTCTCGGAGCCCACCATTCATATTGCCCGGGAATGCGGCATCAACTTCTATGCCGCCGGCCACCACGCTACCGAGCGCTACGGGGTGAAGGCGCTGGGCGAACACCTGGCGGAGCACTTTGGCGTGGAGCACCAGTTCATCGATATCGACAACCCGGTTTGAGCTGAACCGGGGTGCATATGCTTATAACTTAAAGGTATCGAAGGGCTTCTTATTAGAAGAGGAAGGCTTTGCTACAATGCCGGCATTCTTATTCATGCCTCCTTCATCGTGAGTAGCCCATGCTGGAAAAACAGACCCATCTCAAACAGCTGGAAGCTGAAAGCATCCACATCATTCGTGAGGTTGCCGCCGAGTTCCAGAATCCGGTGATGTTGTATTCCATCGGCAAGGATTCGGCCGTGATGCTGCATCTGGCGCGTAAGGCCTTTTACCCAGGCCGTCTGCCGTTCCCCGTACTGCATGTGGATACCGGCTGGAAATTCCGCGAGATGTACAGCTTCCGCGAGCGCATGGTCGAAGAGATGGACCTGGACCTGCTGGTGCACATGAACCCCGAGGGTGTGGCC
Source organism: Candidatus Pseudomonas excrementavium (assembly GCA_019116555.1). Lineage (GTDB taxonomy): Bacteria > Pseudomonadota > Gammaproteobacteria > Pseudomonadales > Pseudomonadaceae > Halopseudomonas > Halopseudomonas excrementavium. The sequence goes on along the minus strand of DXBL01000041.1, from coordinate 9,587 downwards.
CAGGGCGTTGGCCCCTTCACCCACGGCAGCGCGGTGCACACCGACGTGATGAAGACCCAGGGCCTGAAACAGGCTCTGGACAAGTACGGCTTCGATGCTGCCTTCGGTGGCGCGCGCCGGGACGAGGAGAAGTCCCGCGCCAAGGAGCGGGTCTACTCCTTCCGCGACAAGCACCACCGCTGGGACCCGAAGAACCAGCGTCCCGAACTGTGGAACATCTACAACGGCAAGGTGCACAAGGGCGAAAGCATCCGCGTGTTCCCGCTGTCCAACTGGACCGAGCTGGATATCTGGCAATACATCTATCTGGAAGGCATCCCGATCGTACCGCTGTACTTCGCCGCCGAGCGGCCGGTGGTCAACCGCGATGGCTCGCTGATCATGGTCGATGACGAGCGCATGCCGCTGAATCCCGGCGAGACCCCGGAGATGAAGATGGTGCGCTTCCGTACTCTGGGCTGCTACCCGCTGACCGGCGCGGTGGAGTCCACTGCCGCGACCCTGCCGGAAATCATCCAGGAAATGCTGCTGACCCGTACTTCCGAGCGCCAGGGCCGCGTGATCGACCATGATCAGGCCGGATCGATGGAAGAAAAGAAACGCCAAGGCTACTTCTAAGCGCCCCGCCCGGAGAATTGTTACATGAGTCACCAATCTGATCTGATCAGCCAGGACATCCTGGCCTACCTGGGGCAGCACGAGCGCAAGGAACTGCTGCGTTTTCTTACCTGCGGTAACGTGGACGACGGCAAGAGCACGCTGATCGGGCGGCTGCTGCATGACTCCAAGATGATCTACGAAGATCATATGGAAGCCATCACCCGCGACTCCAAGAAGTCCGGTACCACTGGCGAAGAAGTGGATCTGGCGCTGCTGGTCGACGGTCTGCAGGCCGAGCGCGAGCAGGGCATCACCATTGACGTGGCCTACCGCTACTTTTCCACCGCCAAGCGCAAGTTCATCATCGCCGATACCCCCGGCCATGAGCAGTACACTCGCAACATGGCGACCGGTGCCTCCACCTGCGACCTGGCGATCATCCTGATCGATGCCCGCTACGGCGTGCAGACCCAGACCCGCCGGCACAGCTTTATCGCATCTCTGCTGGGGATCAAGCATATCGTTGTCGCGGTCAACAAGATGGACCTGCTGGACTTCGATGAGCAGGTGTTCAACAAGATCTGCGCCGATTACAGCGAGTTCGCCAAGGGGCTGGACACGCTGGCCAACAGCTCGGTGCATTTCGTGCCCATGTCCGCGCTGAAAGGCGACAACGTGGTCAACCGCAGCGAGCGCAGCCCGTGGTACACCGGACCGTCGCTGATGGAGATTCTGGAAACCGTGGAAGTGGCCGCGGACCGCAATCTGACCGATCTGCGCTTCCCCGTGCAGCTGGTAACCCGGCCGAACCTCAACTTCCGCGGCTTTGCCGGCACCATCGCCTCCGGCGTGGTGAACAAGGGCGATGAGCTGGTGGCGTTGCCCTCGGGCAAGACCAGTCGGGTCAAGTCCATCGTCACCTTCGATGGTGAGCTGGATGCCGCCGGGCCTGGCCAGGCCGTTACCCTGACCCTGGAAGATGAAATCGACATCTCCCGCGGCGATATGCTCGCCCACGTGGATAACCGTCCGGTGATCGGCGACCTGTTCGAGGCCAGCCTGGTGTGGATGTCCGAGCAGCCGATGCAGCCGGGCCGCAAGTACGACATCAAGCGGGCCACCAGCTACAGCCCGGGCTCCTTTACCCGCATCCACTTCCGGCAGGATGTGAACACCCTGGCCCATGAAGAGGTCAGCGAGCTGGCACTGAACGAGATCGCCCGGGTCGAGCTGGCACTGGAGCGTCCGATTGCCTATGACGACTACCGCGCCAACCGCACCACCGGCGCCTTTATCGTCGTCGACCGCATGACCAACGGTACCGTCGGTGCCGGCATGATCGTGGCCAAGGCGCAGGCCGGACAGCAGAGCGGTGGCATCCATGGCGAGTTCGCCCACGTCACCCCGAGCGAGCGCGCAGTGCGTTACGGTCAGGAGCCGGTCACCCTGCTGTTCACCGGTCTGTCCGGCGCTGGCAAGAGTACCCTGGCCTACGCCGTAGAGCGTCGCCTGTTCGACCGTGGTCGGGCCTGCTTCGTGCTCGATGGCAAAGCCATGCGCCAGGACCTGAGCAAGGGCCTGGGCCGGGATGCGGCTGGCCGTGCGGAGAACCTGCACAAGGGCGCCCGCGTTGCCCGCCAACTGAACCAGGCTGGCCTGATCGCGCTGGGTGCCTTCGTTGCGCCCACCGCGGAAAGCCGCGCAACCGCCAAGCATATCCTGGGCGATCGCTGCCTGATGGTGTATCTGAACACGCCGCTGGAAGTGTGCCAGGCGCGCGATCCGTCGGGGTTGTATGCTGCCGGAGAGGAGGGCACCATTCCGGGTATCTCCTATCCCTACGAAGCGCCGGATGACGCCGATCTGGTGATCGACACCGCCGAACTGGATCTGGCAGCCAGCGTCGACAAGGTCATCGAACTGCTGCGCGAGCGGTCGCTGATCTGACGTCGTATCCCCCCGGCGGGCAGCAATGCCCGCCATCTTTTCCGCGCATTGTGTATCCTTGCCGTCCATGGGTATGAGAGACGGGCGGCAAGAGATTCCAGATGAAACCAGCTGATATCGATTTCATGCGTGAGGCCATCGCCGAAGCGCGCAAGGGTGCCGAACTGGGCGAAGTGCCGGTGGGCGCCATCCTGGTGCGTGACGGCAAGATCATCGGCCGCGGCTTCAACCAACCCATCAGCAGCCACGACCCCAGCGCCCACGCCGAAATGGTCGCCCTGCGCCAGGCCGCCGCCAGCGACGCCAACTACCGCCTCCCCGGCACCACCCTCTACGTCACCCTGGAACCCTGCACCATGTGCTCCGGCTTGCTGGTTCACAGCCGTATCTCACGCCTGGTATTCGGCGCCAGCGAGCCTAGGTCTGGCGCGGTGGTGAGTCGGAGTCAGGTGCTGGATCAGCCGTGGTTGAATCATCGGGTGCAGGTGGAGGGTGGGGTGTTGGCGGGGGAGTGTGGGGAGTTGTTGACGGAGTTCTTTCGGGCGCGGCGGTAGGTCAATGCGTATCCCCCTCTGCCCCTCTCCCGCGAGGGGCGAGGGGTGACTCGCGCCTGAGCCTACGTATTTATCCTGCAAGTAACGGGGTATCCGATGGTTACCAAGTGAACTGTGCGGCTCACCGCTGGGATAGTCGAATCAAAATAGAGAACATAAGTTAACATTCGCGAAAGATCTCTCACGACTGATTCGAGCAGGAGATACACAGCATGCCCGGCGCGAGTCACCCCTCGCCCCTCGCGGGAGAGGGGCCGGGGGAGAGGGGGAGGGCCACCCACTCAGATCCCCTGCGGCAACTGATCCAGAATCCCCGGCGCATGATATTGCTCGTCCGGCATCTGCGGTGTTTCCGCCTGCGGTTGAGTCACCCAGGTGAGAATTTCGTAATAGCGGCGGATATTCTGCACATAGTGCACCGGCTCGCCACCCCGCGCGTAGCCGTAGCGGGTCTGGCTGTACCACTGTTTCTTCGACAGCAGCGGCAGGTGATCCTTCACATCGATCCAGCGGTTGGGGTCGCGGCCGTTGTTACGGGTCAGAATGCGCGCATCATCCAGATGCCCGATGCCAACGTTATACGCCGCCAGGGCAAACCAGGTGCGGTCCGGCTCGGGAATGTCGGTCGACAGTTGATCCCGCACCCACACCAGATACCGCGCGCCCCCGGCAATGCTCTGCGCCGGATCGACCCGGTTGGTCACGCCGACGAACTTGGCCGTCGGCAGGGTCAGCATCATCAGGCCACGTACGCCGGTCGGCGAGCGCGCATCCACATCCCACAGTGATTCCTGATAGGCCATGGCTGCCAGCAATCGCCAATCCATGCCCTGCTGATCCCCCGCCTGGCGGAACAGCTTCTCGAACCGCGGCAGCCGCTGCTGCATATGCCGGGCAAAGGCGCGAGCGCCAACATAATCAAGCACGTCGGCATGGCCGTAGAAACGTTCCAGCAACTGATCGAGAGTGCCGTCGGCGCGGATGCTGTCGAAGAACTGATTCACTTCCAGCAACAGACTATCGTCGTCACCGCCGGGCAGCGCCCAGGCCATGGGCTGCGTCGGGCCCAGATCAAACCCCACATGCACGGCGGGATAGAAGGCCTGGTTGACGATCAGTTCGTTGGAATAGACCACCGCAAAGTCGATCTCGTCATCGTTGACCATGCGCAGCAGATCCACGACTTCCAGATTATCCGACTCCTCGAACACCAGCTGCGGATGTTCGATCTGCAACTGGCGTAACTGATCGGCGAGGGTGCTGCCCTTGAGCACCAGGATGCGCCGGTCATACAGGTCCTCGATGCCCCGCGGCTGACGATCACCGCGGCGATAGACCACCTGTGGCGTGACCTGCAGATAGGCTTCGGAAAACTGCACCTGGTCCTCGCGGGCCGGGTTGGCGGTAACCCCGGCGGCGGCCAGGTGTGGCCCCGTGTCCTGCGCCAGTTGCCGATACAGGTCCTCCAGTGTCGGGCTGGTGATCATTTCCAGCTCCAGGTCGAGCCTGTCGGCAAAGCGTTTGGTCAGCTCATACTCCAGGCCGGTATCGCCATGACGGCCCTGGTAATAGGTGGTGGGCGTGTTGCGGGTAACCACGCGCAACGTGCCTTCCTCGCGCAGTTGTTCCAGCCGGCTGGGTTGTTCGCAGCCAGCCAGCAGCACTGAGCACAGGAGGGCCAGGAAGGGGACAGCAGTGTGACGAAGGCGTTTTTTCGACATGGGCCCAGTATATGGAAATCCGCCCCTCGGCAATAGAGTGGGATCGCCGCAGGGCAACGATGCTGTGCGGCTGGTCGCCCGCAGCCGCCGTACAATAGCCCGAACGCGCAGCATGGGTTATCCTATGCGCCTTCTTTTTCACTTTCCCAAAAATCTCCGAGGCCGAAACCAACATGCATATCCTGCGTGGCGCCCCAGTCCTTTCCGATTTCCGACGCAACAAGCTGCTTGCTCGTCTGCAACAGCAGGTCCCCGGCGTGAGTGGTGTGTATGCCGAATTCATGCATTTTGCCGACCTGATCGGTGAATTGGCGGAGCAGGAGCAGGCCGTGCTGGATCGCCTGCTCAAGTACGGCCCGCGGGTCGCGGTCGAGGAGCCGACGGGCACGCTGGTATTGGTGGTGCCGCGTTTCGGTACCATCTCGCCCTGGTCGAGCAAGGCCACGGATATCGCCCATAACTGCGGCTTGAAGATGATCGAGCGGCTGGAGCGGGGTATTGCCTACTACGTCAGCGGCGAGCTGAGCGCGGCCGAGCTGCAGCAGGTCACTGCACTGCTGCATGACCGCATGACCGAGCTGGCGCTGGACAACGTGGACGCCGCCGCGCAGCTGTTCCACCACACCGAGCCCAAGCCGTTCAACCGCGTGGACATTCTGGAAGGCGGCAAGGCCGCGCTGGAACAGGCCAACACCGAGCTGGGCCTGGCGCTGGCCGACGACGAGATCGACTATCTGGTGCAGAGCTTCACCGACCTGGGCCGCAACCCCAGCGACGTCGAACTGATGATGTTCGCCCAGGCCAACTCCGAGCACTGCCGGCACAAGATCTTCAACGCCAGTTGGGATATCGATGGCGAAGCGCAGGAAAAAAGCCTCTTCGGCATGATCAAGAACACCTACCAGATGCGCAGCGAAGGCGTGCTGTCCGCATACAAGGACAACGCCGCGGTGATCGAAGGCTTTGTCGGTGGCCGTTTCTTCCCTGAGCCGGGCACGGAAGAGTACCGGGCCCATCAGGAGCCGATTCACATCCTGATGAAGGTCGAGACCCACAACCACCCGACCGCCATCTCCCCATTCTCCGGCGCCTCCACCGGCTCCGGTGGCGAGATCCGTGACGAAGGCGCGACCGGTCGCGGTGGCAAGCCCAAGGCTGGCCTGACGGGTTTTACCGTCTCCAACCTGCGCATTCCCGGCTTCGAACAGCCCTGGGAAGAGGACAATGGCAAGCCGGGGCGCATCGTCACCCCATTGCAGATCATGATCGACGGCCCGCTGGGCGGCGCCGCGTTCAACAACGAATTCGGTCGTCCCGCGCTGACCGGTTACTTCCGTACCTTCGAGCAGACCGTACAGTCGCCCCGTGGCCCGGAAGTCCGTGGTTACCACAAGCCGATCATGATTGCCGGCGGCCTGGGCAACATCCGTGCTGATCACGTCGAAAAAGCCGAGATCCCGGTCGGCGCCAAGCTGGTCGTACTCGGCGGCCCGGCCATGCTGATCGGTCTGGGCGGTGGTGCTGCCTCGTCCATGGCCACCGGTAGCAGCGCCGAAGACCTGGACTTCGCCTCCGTGCAGCGCGAGAACCCGGAAATGGAACGCCGTTGCCAAGAGGTCATCGACCGCTGCTGGCAGCTGGGCGCCAAGAACCCCATCGCCTTTATCCACGACGTGGGCGCCGGTGGCCTGTCCAACGCGTTCCCCGAGCTGGTCAACGATGGTGGCCGCGGTGGCCGCTTCGAGTTGCGCAACGTGCCGAACGACGAGCCGGGCATGAGCCCGCTGGAAATCTGGTCCAACGAATCCCAGGAACGCTATGTCATGGCCGTGCCCAACGCCGACTTCGAGCGTTTCCAGGCCATCTGCGAACGTGAGCGCTGCCCCTTCGCCGTCGTTGGCGAAGCCACCGAAGAACAGCTGCTGGTGCTCAACGACAGCCACTTCGACAACCAGCCGGTCGACATGCCGCTGTCCGTGCTGCTTGGCAAACCGCCGCGCATGCACCGCAGCGTCAGCCGCGAAGCGGAGCAGGGCGATGACTTCGACGCTGCCGGCGTAGCGCTGGAAGAGGCTGCCCTGCGTGTGCTGCGTCTGCCGGCCGTGGCCAGCAAGAACTTCCTGATCACCATCGGCGACCGCAGCATCACCGGCCTGGTCGCCCGCGACCAGATGGTCGGTCCCTGGCAGGTGCCGGTCGCTGATTGCGCCGTTACCGCTACCAGCTTCGATGTGCACACCGGTGAAGCCATGGCCATGGGCGAGCGCACCCCGCTGGCGCTGCTCGATGCTCCGGCATCCGGCCGCATGGCGGTTGCCGAGACCGTCACCAACCTGGCTGCCGCGCGGATCGACAAACTGTCCGATATCCGCCTGTCCGCCAACTGGATGGCCGCCGCCGGCCATCCCGGTGAAGACGCGCGCCTGTACGACACCGTCAAGGCTGTCGGCATGGAACTGTGCCCGGAACTGGGCATCACCGTACCGGTGGGTAAGGACTCCATGTCCATGCAGACCCGCTGGAGCGATGACGGCCAGGACAAGAGCGTTACCTCGCCGATGTCGCTGATCGTCACCGGTTTTGCGCCCGTACAGGACATCCGCCGCACCCTGACCCCGCAACTGCGTGTCGACCAGGGCGACACCGACCTGATCCTGATCGACCTGGGCCGTGGCCAGAACCGCCTCGGCGGCTCCGCGCTGGCGCAGGTGTACAACCGCATCGGCCAACAGGCGCCGGATCTGGACGACGCCGAAGACCTGAAAGCCTTCTTCGCCGTGATCCAGGGCCTGAACCAGGACGACCTGCTGCTGGCCTATCACGATCGCTCCGATGGCGGCCTGCTGGCCAGCATTGCGGAAATGGCCTTTGCCGGCCACTGCGGTGTGGATATCAATCTGGATGTGCTGGCTGACAACGCCAGCGATCTGCCCGCCGCCCTGTTCAACGAAGAGCTGGGCGCAGTGATTCAGGTGCGCCAGGGCGATACCGAAGCTGTGCTCAGCCAACTGGCTGCCGCCGGCCTGGGTGATTGCAGCGCCGTGGTCGGCCAGCCGAAAGTCGAGCAGCAGCTGGACTTCTATTACGCCGGTGAAGACGTGCTGTCCGGCACCCGCGCCGCCTGGCAACAGGCCTGGAGCGAAACCAGCTGGCAAATCCAGCGCCTGCGTGACAACGCCGAGTGCGCCGACCAGGAGCACGAACGCCTGGCCGACGACAAGAACCCCGGCCTGCAGGCTATGCTCAGCTACGACATCAATGAAGATGTCGCCGCGCCCTTCCTCAACACCGGCATGCGCCCGGCGGTTGCGATCCTGCGTGAGCAGGGCGTCAACGGCCAGGTGGAGATGGCCGCCGCGTTCACCCGCGCCGGTTTCACCGCCATCGACGTACATATGAGCGATATCCTCAGCGGTCGCGTCGACCTCGCCGACTTCCGTGGACTGGTCGCCTGTGGCGGCTTCTCCTACGGTGACGTACTGGGCGCCGGCGAAGGTTGGGCCAAATCGATCCTGTTCAACGAACAGGCGCGTCAGGCCTTCACCGACTTCTTCGCCCGCCCGGATACATTCAGCCTGGGCGTGTGCAACGGCTGTCAGATGCTGTCCAACCTGCGCGAACTGATTCCCGGCAGCGAGCACTGGCCGCGTTTCGTGCGCAACCGCTCCGAGCAGTTCGAAGCACGGGTCGCCATGGTCGAAGTACAGCCATCGCCGTCGGTATTCCTCAGCGGCATGGTCGGCTCACGCATGCCCATCGCCATCGCCCACGGCGAAGGCTTCGCCGAGTTTGCCAACAGCGCTGCAGTGGATGCCTGTGAAGCCAACAGTACGGTCGCCCTGCGCTTCGTCGACAACCACGGCCGCATGACCGACCGCTACCCCGCCAACCCCAACGGCTCCCCCCGCGGCATCACCGGCCTCACCACCCGCGACGGCCGCGTCACCATCATGATGCCCCACCCGGAACGGGTCTTCCGCACCGTACAAAACTCCTGGCACCCCGATGACTGGAGCGAAGACGGCGCCTGGATGCGCATGTTCCGCAACGCAAGAGTCTGGGTAGGCTAACCATCAACCCGCACTACAAAAATCCCGGCCAAGCGCCGGGATTTTTGTATGCGCTATATGCCGAGCGCACGTGCTGCTCCCCTCTCCCCTTGCGGGAGAGGGGTTGGGGGAGAGGGGGAAAGAACCCCAAACAACCGCTAATCTATCCCCAATCACCCCGACTCCTGGAACCACACCCCATGAAAACCACAACCCTAACCGCCCTCATCCTCCTAACCACCGCCTGCACAACCCAAACCACCCACATCTACAAACCCGACGGCAACAAACAATGCGAACCAGCCACCGCCACCCTAGCCAACAGCACCAACCAACTAACCAACGCCGGCATTAAAGTCCTGACCTCAACCTGCGCCACCCAAACCGGCATGGCCGTAATAACCGTCTGCGGCGCCCCAACCCTGGGCATCCACCTCCACGAAATCAAAACCAGCGATGTACCGCAAGCCAAACGCCTCGGCTATGAAGAAGCACACAACCTGGTCAACAAAGATCGTGGCACCGGCTATGAGACCATCGACTGCCCCAACCCTGATTGAAATGGCCAGGTGCCTGCATTATGGTTAAGCCAAGCAGGGATTGCAGACTCTCCTCCACAAGCATCGGACAGCCCCCATATCCCACCAGATAATAATGATTATGCTCGGGATGAACGGGTAGGGCGGTAGCGTGCCCTGAACCATCGGGAAACTACC
>DXBL01000320.1 GCA_019116555.1 Candidatus Pseudomonas excrementavium | reverse complement strand
CCGACTCTGCTCGATACGCTCCAGCACCGGGCTGTCGCCCTGCTGGTATTGCACAATGGCGTTCTGGGTGCGCAGGGCCAGACCCAGACTGCCGAGAGTCAGTACGTCGGCGTCGAGTATGCGGGTGGGATCGGGATGCTGGTCGAGCAGCTCACGGCGCACGGCCGGGCCCAGCCCGAGCATACTCAGGGCCAGCCAGGCTTGCCGGCGGGCAGTCAGATCGCGGGGCATGGGTTCAGCCTTCTGCGGAGAGAATGAAGGACTGAGAACAGCACGACCGCGTCGCCCGAATCGGGCGGCGCGGTCGATCATCAGGGATTGCGGATCTTGTCCATGATCGCCAGCTGGCGCTGGGCATTGAGCACGATGCCGTAGCTCATGCGGTCGTAGACGCGGAATACCATCAACAGGCCGGCGCGCTCGTCGGGCAGTTGCACCCGCTCGTTCTGCACCCGGTCGCGGACCACTTCGCCGGTCTTGTAGATCGCCAGCACGTTGCCTTCCTGCAGGTTGTCGCGGGCGCCCTTGTTGAGGATGACCACATCGTACTGACCGATCTGGGTCACGCCGTTGGGCACATCGAGGATCAGCCCGTCAATTTCGCCTTCCGGATCGCTGGGGAAGAAGGTGGAAGCGACGGCGCGCTCCTCGGTCTCCAGCAGGCGATCGCCGATACGCACTTCCTGACGGCTGCGGGTGACCATCAGCGTGGTGATGTCGCGCTCATTAGCCAGCACATCGACGTTACCGATTTCCTGGGCGTGGATGCCGAGGAAGTCGCCGCTCTGCGGATCGGTATAGGCCTTGCCGCGGCGATAGAGACCGAAAGCGGGAACGCTCTCGTCCACGTCGCCGCGGGCATAGACGCGGTTGCCGGCACCGGCCACCACGCTTTCCGCTTCGCCACCGATGATATAGGGCGCCGCTTCCAGCTCGTCAGCGTCATCCATGATGCGCCCGGCATTCAGAAACGCATTGATGGCTTCCAGCGGGATGGTCGGAATCGCTTCAGCCATGGCCGATGACCGCACGGTGGGCGACAGCTTGATGGTACCGCCCTGACCGCGGTTGACGGTCAGGCGCGGCTGGCCATCGATATACACCAGCGATATGATATCGCCGGGGTAGATGAGATGGGGGTTGTTGATCTGTGGATTGGCGTGCCAGATTTCCGGCCATTTCCAGGGCAGACTGAGAAACCGGCCGGCGATATCCCACAGGGTGTCGCCCCTGACGACCTGGTAACGCTCCGGGTGGTTTTCCCTGAACACCGACTCCTGCGCCTGCACCAGAATGCTCACCGAGAGCAGCAACAGGCCGAGTAATGTTTTCCTCATGACATGAATCCCTTTATTATAGAGGCCAGCACCCAAGGTCCCGCGCCTTCTCCGGCACGTGGACCAGCTATACTTCCAAGCTGCGTGCATATTAGCAGCACCTTACGAATCAGTTCTACAACGTGCATCACAAACCGACATGGCCATATTGAATATTTTAGAATTTCCCGATCCCCGGCTGCGCACCATCGCCAAGCCGGTTGAAGTTGTCGACGAGCGTATCCGGCAACTGGTCGATGACATGTTTGAAACCATGTATGAAGCCCCAGGGATTGGTCTGGCTGCGACTCAGGTCAACGTGCATGAACGCGTCATCGTTATCGATCTCTCGGAAGACCGCAGCGAACCGCGGGTTTTCATCAACCCGGAGCTGGAACCGCTGACCGAGGATCTCGAAGAGATGCAGGAAGGCTGTCTCTCTGTACCCGGTTTCTACGAGACGGTCACTCGCCCCGAACGCGTTCGGGTCAAGGCGCTGGACCGTGACGGCCAGGCCTTCGATATCGTTTGCGAAGGCCTGCTGGCGGTCTGTATCCAGCATGAGTGCGATCACCTGAACGGCAAGCTGTTCGTGGACTACCTGTCCAACCTCAAGCGTGACCGCATCCGCAAGAAGCTGGAGAAGCTCCATAAGGCCCAGGCCAACGCCTGAGCCGATTCAGGCTTGAAGGCTTGCTCCGGCAAGCCTTTTCTTTACCCGGACGATCCCTCGGTAGCCGCTTGCCGAGTCAACAAGGCCACTTCATGAACAGCGCTGATCTTCGCATCGTTTTCGCCGGCACGCCGGACTTCGCCGCCGCCCATCTGCGGGCGTTGCTGCAGGCCGGACTGAATATTGTCGCCGTCTACAGCCAGCCGGACCGGCCGGCCGGACGCGGCCAGAAGCTGGCCATGAGTGCGGTCAAGCAGTTGGCACAGCAGCATGAGCTGCCGGTATACCAGCCGGTCTCCCTGCGCGCGCCCGAAGCCCAGGCCGAGCTGGCCGCGCTGCAGCCGGACCTGCTGGTAGTCGTTGCCTATGGCTTGATCCTGCCCCAGGCGGTGCTGGATATTCCTCGGCTGGGCTGCATCAACAGCCATGCCTCGCTGTTGCCACGCTGGCGCGGCGCCGCTCCGATCCAGCGAGCCATCGAAGCCGGGGACAGCGAAAGCGGCGTGACCGTGATGCGCATGGAAGCCGGGCTGGATACCGGCCCGATGCTGCTCAAGGTGACCACGCCGATCAGCGCCGAGGATACCGGCGGCACTCTGCATGACCGCCTGGCCGAACTGGGACCGCCGGCAGTGCTGCAGGCCATCGACGGCCTGGCCGCTGGAACCCTGGACGGCGAGCTGCAGGATGATGAGCTGGCCACCTACGCGCACAAGCTCGGCAAGGCCGATGCGCGCATCGATTGGGCGCGACCGGCGGCGGAACTGGATCGCCTGATCCGCGCCTTCAATCCCTGGCCGCTGGCCCATGCCCGTT
>DXBL01000319.1 GCA_019116555.1 Candidatus Pseudomonas excrementavium | reverse complement strand
GCTGCGGCGCGGTGAAGAGGGAGCCATGGTGCTGGTGGTACACAACTTCACCCCGGTACTGCGCAGCGATTACCGGGTGGGCGTGCCCGAAGCGGGGGGCTGGCGGGTGCTGCTGAACAGCGATGACCACGCCTTCGCCGGCTCAGGCGCAGGCAGCCGCGGGGAGATATCGACCGAAGAACAGGACAGCCACGGCCAACCCTGCTCCCTGCGCCTGGACCTGCCGCCGCTGGGGACCCTCATCCTGGGCCGGCCATAGGAAATAGAGTGGGAGCGGGCTTGCCCGCGAAGGGGGCTGGCAGAAAAGCTTCGCGGCCAAGGCCGCTCCTACTGGTTTCTGGAGACGATTGTTAGCCTGTGGCCAGGCTCAGACGGGTGCCGGCGGCTTGCACGACGATGAGGGCGAGGGTGTCCCAGGCCGAGCCGGGACTTTGCCCCTTGATCTGCTCATCGGCCTGCTGAGCCAGGCGCAGCAGGCGTTCCCAGACGTTCACCGGGTGGCGTTGCAGCGCTCTGGCCAGCAGCGGCTTGCGCTTGTCCCACACCGGCGGTCGCTGGCTGGCGAAGACCTTGTCCTGGGGAATGCCCCGGGCGAGATCATGGGCCATGTTGTGCAGGCTGCGCAGTTCTCGGCTGACCGCCCATAGCACCACCGGTGCTTCCACCCCTTCGCCTTTCAGCCCATGCAGTATCCGCAGCCCGTGCTGGGGTTCACCCTGGAGCAAAGCATCGGTGAGGTTGAAGACATCGAAACGGGCGCTGTCGGCCACCACCTGCTGCACTGTCTGCAGGTCCAGTTGGCCACTGTCGCAGAACAGCTTGAGCTTTTCGATCTCCTGAGCCGCGGCCAGCAGGTTGCCCTCGACCCGGGCGCTGAGCAGGTCCAGTGCTTCGGGGGTGGCATGCAGTCCGGCGGCGGCCAGTCGATCGCGCATCCAGCCCGGTAACTGCTGCGCATCTACTGGCCAGATCTGCAGAAAGCGGCTGTGCTCATGCTCGATCAGCCCCTTGGCCCACTTGCTGCGTTGGGTGCTGCCATCCAGCTTGGGCAGGGTGACCAGCAAGGTAGTATCGGGCGGTGGGTTGTCCAGCCACGCCAGCAGCGCCTTGCCACCCTCGTCGCCGGGCTTGCCGCCGGGAATGCGCAGCTCCACCAGCCGTTGCTGGGCGAACAGCGACAGGCTGTGGCTGGCATCATGCAACTGACCCCATTCAAAGCTGCGGTCGACATGAAATACCAGCCGCTCCTCGCTGCCGGCATCGCGGCAGGCCCGACGGATCAGGTCGGCCGCTTCTCCGGTCAGTAGCGGGTCATCCCCGCTGATCACATACACCGGCGCCAGGCCGTCGCCGAGCTGGCGCTGCAGCTGGGTCGCGTTGAGTTTCACGACTCAGGGAGCCTGCTGGTCGAGCTTCTGTTCGCGGGCCGCGAGATCGCTGGCGGAAATGCTCGACAGCCGGAACATCAGCTGGCGCGTCAGGTCCTGGCGCATCTCCCGATGCAGCAGGGCCTCTTCTTCGCTGGTGCCGATCAGGTTGTCCTTGTCGTTGACATAGACCCGGTAGGTGAACAGGGTCTCCGGCCCGATCAAGGGGCGGCCCTGACGATCACTGATCTGGAAGATCAGTTCGCTGGTCAGCTCGTACTCGGCCGGGGTCGACCGGTAGGTATAGGTGACCGCGCGGCGTTCCCGGTTCTCATCCAGCAATTGCAGTTGATAGGGCGCCGAGCTGCGCACGTCCACCCCATTGACCTGCAGTGCTTCCAGCACGCTCTGGTAAGTGGGGCCGTAGCTGTTGCGGGCGGTGACATTCAGTTCTTCCAGCTTGACGTCATCGACTCCGGTACCGCGCAGGTGGAAGCCGCAGGCGCTGAGCAGCAGGCTGGCGCCGAGTACCGCGCAGCTCAGCAGATGACGTGGACGTTGCAGTGGCATGCCGAATCTCCGTTGCGTATCAGTTGGCGACAATATTGACCAGCTTGCCCGGCACCACAATCACCTTGCGGATGCTCAGACCTTCGGTAAAGCGCAGCACGTTTTCATTGGCGCGGGCAGCGGCTTCCACCGCTTCGCGACTGGCATCGGCCGGCACCAGGATGTGGCCGCGCAGCTTGCCGTTGACCTGGATGACCAGCTCCAGGCTGTCCTGCACCAGGGCGCTTTCGTCCAGCACCGGCCAGGGTGCGTCGATGACCGGCGTCTGGTGCCCCAAGGCCTGCCACAGCGCATGGCTGATGTGCGGGACGATAGGGGCCAGCAGCAGGGTGACGGTTTCCAGTCCTTCCTGCAGCACGGCGCGGTCCTGTGCGTCGGCCTGCGACGCTTTCTCAAGTACGTTCATCAGCGTCATCACCGCGGCGATGGCGGTGTTGAACTTGTGGTGCTGGCCGATATCCTGACTGGCCTGACGAATGGCCAGGTGGGTGGCACGGCGCACGTCCTTCTGGGCGTCGGTCAGGCTGTCGACTGCCAGCGCGGCGGGCTGGCCGGCACTGACATGCTGTTGGGCCAGGCGCCAGACGCGACGCAGGAAGCGCTGGGCGCCTTCAACGCCGGAGTCGGACCATTCCAGGCTCATGTCCGGCGGTGAGGCGAACATCATGAACAGGCGGCAGGTATCGGCGCCGTACTGATCGATCATCGCCTGCGGGTCCACGCCGTTATTCTTCGACTTGGACATCTTCTCGGTGCCGCCGATCTCCACCGGTTGACCGTCGCTGGCCAGGTGAGCGCTGATGACCTTGCCTTTGGCGTCGCGTTCGACTTCCACATCTGCCGGGTTGAACCAGGTGCGGGCGCCCTTGGTATCGATACGGTAGTAGGTCTCGGCCAGTACCATGCCCTGGGTCAGCAGGTTCTTGAACGGCTCGTCCGAGTCGACCAGGCCCTCGTCACGCAGCAACTTGTGGAAGAATCGCGCATACAGCAAGTGCAGGATGGCGTGCTCGATACCACCGATATACTGGTCCACCGGCAACCAGTGGTTGGCCGCCGCCGGGTCGACCAGGCCCTTGTCGTAATGCGGGCTGGCGTAGCGGGCGAAGTACCAGGAACTCTCGACGAAGGTATCCATGGTGTCGGTTTCACGGCGTGCCGGCTGGTTGCAGCGCGGGCAGGTGCACTCATAAAACTCGGGCATCCGGGCCAGCGGGCTGCCGGCGCCATCGGGGACCACGTCTTCCGGGAGCACCACGGGCAGTTGGTCGTCGGGCACCGGTACGTCGCCACAGCTCGCACAGTGGATGATCGGAATCGGGCAACCCCAGTAGCGCTGGCGGCTGATGCCCCAGTCGCGCAGGCGGAACTGGGTGCGCGGGGCGCCCAGGTCCTTCTGCTTGAGCACCTCACCGATGGCGGTGAAGGCGCTGTCGAAATCCAGGCCGTCGAATTCCTCGGAATTGATCAGCATGCCCTTTTCGCCATAGGCGTCCTGCCAGGGCTCGGGCGTGGTGTCGCCAGCGGAGGTGCGGATGACCGGCTTGATCGGCAGGTGATACTGGGTGGCGAAGGCGAAGTCGCGCTCGTCGTGGGCCGGCACGGCCATGACCGCGCCTTCGCCGTAGCCCATGAGTACGTAGTTGGCGATCCATACCGGCAGTTTCTCGCCGGTCAGCGGATGCGCGACGAACAGGCTGGTAGCACGCCCCTGCTTTTCCTGGGTGGCGATATCGGCTTCGGAAACACCGCCGCGCTTGCACTCGTCAATGAATGCCTGCAGCGACGAATCGCTTTCCGCGGCCTGGGTGGCCAGCGGGTGTTCGGCAGCGACGGCCACGTAGGTGGCGCCCATGAGGGTGTCGGGGCGGGTGGTGAACACCTTGAGCTTGCCGGCGTGGCCGATGGAGGCCTGGTCGTAGGGGAAGTGTACTTCCATGCCCACCGACTTGCCGATCCAGTTGCGCTGCATGGTTTTGACCTGTTCCGGCCAGCCGCTGAGGGTATCCAGGGAGCTGAGCAGCTCTTCCGCATAATCGGTGATGCGGAAGTAATACATCGGAATCTCGCGCTTCTCGATCAGCGCGCCACTGCGCCAGCCGCGGCCGTCGATGACCTGCTCGTTGGCCAGTACGGTCTGGTCGATCGGGTCCCAGTTGACGGTACCGTTCTTGCGGTAGATCACACCTTTTTCGAACAACCGGGTGAACAGCCACTGCTCCCAGCGGTAGTACTCGGGGGTGCAGGTGGCGAACTCGCGGGACCAGTCGACCGCCAGCCCCAGGCTTTTCAGCTGGTTGCGCATGTAGTCGATGTTGGAATAGGTCCAGGCGGCGGGGGCGACCTTGTTGTTCATCGCCGCGTTTTCCGCCGGCATGCCGAAAGCATCCCAGCCCATGGGCTGCAGGACATTCCTGCCCTGCATGCGCTGATAACGGGCGATCACGTCACCGATGGTGTAGTTACGCACATGACCCATGTGCAGCTTGCCGCTCGGGTAGGGGAACATCGACAGGCAGTAATAGGTCTCGCGGCCCGGAGTTTCCTCCACCTTGAAGGCGTCGGTCTGGTCCCAGGCGGTCTGGGCGGCGTGTTCGATATCGCGGGGGGAATACTGTTCTTGCATGGGCGTGGACTGTTTGTCGACTCGTATGTCAGGGAAAAAGGGAATGAGGCAGGATACACCACCGGGCCCGGCACAGGTAGGGTCTGTTACGTCAGGTGGCAGCGCGGCGGGAAGGAAAAGGCAGTCGGCCCTCGGCCATTGCCATTCGTCGCCGCCGCCGGGAGAAATCAGAGGTCGGGTCTATGCTGAGGGCAAAGGATGTCCAGCTGTTCTGGGCAGTCACATCTTAGGGAGAAAAACACATGAAACATGTGCAGCCGGTGCTTTCAGCTGGCAGTCACGATTCCTCATATGGACGATTGTTGCGCCGCCTGGACCAGGCCCTCGATGTCGCGCGCACCCGGCAATGGATGACTGGTGAACACAGCGTGCCGACCGAGCTGGAAGTGTATGGCCTGACCAAGCAGGACATGCAGCTGCTGCGGCGGATCCTCGGCACCATGAAGCTCGACCGGGTGGCGGCGTCACCCTCGGTGCTCGCGGCGTGCGAAGATGCAGCCCAGGAGCAGCGCCACCACTAGCACTGCCAGAGGCCAGCTGCCCCAGCGCAACCAGGGGGTCAGCCCGTCGCGGGGCTGTACATAGCCATGCAGGGCGGCCTGGGTGAACTGCGGTATCCGGGCAGTGATCTCACCCTGGTGATCAATCAGCGCGGTGACGCCGTTATTGGTGCCGCGGATCATCCAGCGACCGCTTTCGATGGCGCGCATGCGCGCCATCTGCAGGTGCTGCAGCGGGCCGATGGACTTGCCGAACCAGCTGTCGTTACTGATGCTGATCAGCAGTTCGCTCTGGGCAGCGAGGCGGGCGGCGAAGTCGGGGTAGACGGTTTCATAGCAGATCATCGGCGCCAGTTGGTGGCCGGCGGCCTCCAGCGGGGTCTGCTGCTGCGGGCCGCGGGAGAAGTTCGACATGGGCAGGTCGAAGAACGCGATCAGCCCACGCAGTACATCCTCCAGCGGGACATATTCGCCGAAGGGTACCAGCTTGTGCTTGAGGTAATGGCTGGGCTGTTCGCCGGCAACCATGATGCCGTTATAGATGCGCTGCTCGCCGTTCTCATCGGTCTCGTCTACCGGAATGCCGGTGATCAGCGTGCTGCCCTGTTGCGCCAGGTTGACGGCCATGCCCTGGACGAAGGGCATGGCGCTGCTGGCGAGAACGGGCACCGCGGTTTCCGGCCAGATGATCAGATCGGCCTGCTGGGCGTAACTCATGTCGCGGTAGGTGGCCAGGGTGTAGTCGATATGCGCCGGGTCCCACTTGCGGGACTGCTCGATATCGGCCTGGATCAAGGCCACCGACAGCGGCGCGCCGGCTGGCCGGGTCCATTGGATCTGGGCCAGCAGGGCGCCACCGCCCCAGATGGCAATCAGCAATACCGCTGCCGGCAGTCCCTGGCTGCGCTTGCGCCATAGCTGCCCTTCGCTGAGCAAGCAGGCACTGAAGACGCTGAGAAAGCTGAGCAGCCAGACGCCGCCCAGCGGGGCCCAGCCGACCAGCCAGGTATCGGTATGGGCATAGCCCGAGTACAGCCAGGGGAAGCCGGTAAGAAACCAGCTGCGAAAGAATTCCTGGGCCACCCACAGCGCGGCGAAGCCGGCGCTGGCGAGCCAGATGCGCCCGTCAGGCCGCAGCCAGCGCGCCCATAGCCAGGCCGCCGTGGCCGGAATCAAGGCCAGCCCGGCTACCAGCCCGCCGGTGAGCAGCGCCGCCAGAACCGGTGGGGCATAGCCGTGTACATGGATGCTGACATAGACCCAGGATATGCCGCTGAGAAACAGGCCAAGACCCCAGCACCAGCCCCGCCACAGAGCCTGGCGCCCGGTCAGCTCGCGCAGCCCCTGGTAGAGCAGGGCGGCTGACAGCAGGCCCAGCGGCCAGATATCGAAGGGGGTGAAAGAGAGGGTGGTCAGCGCCCCGGCGATCAGGGCCAGCAGGTTGCCAAGCCAGCCGGGCGCGCGCAGTGCATCAAACAGTTTATCCAGCAGTGGCATGGAACTCTCTTCAAACCTCAAGCGGCTGTGTGGGAGCGGGCTTGCCCGCGAACGGGTGCCGACTGACGGAAAAGCTTCGCGGCCAAGGCCGTTCCCACAAGTAGGCTCTCTTCAACGTCAGGGCTGAATCAGGGACACCCGCAGCAGATGAACGCGGCGGCTGTCGGCATTGAGGATGCGCACGCGGAAACCATCCAGCTCGACGATCTCGTTGCGCTTGGGCAGATGACCGAAGGCATTCATCACCAGGCCGCCGAAGGTGTCGAACTCTTCATCGGAGAAGTCCGTGTTGAACTGATCATTGAACTCTTCGATCGGCGTCAGCCCCTTGACCAGGAAGTCGCCGGTGGGCAGCTCCTTGATGTAGTCCTCGTCATCGATATCGTGTTCATCCTCGATATCGCCAACGATCTGTTCCAGGACGTCCTCGATGGTGATCAGTCCGGACACGCCGCCATATTCATCGATCACTACCGCCATATGGTTGTGGGTCGAGCGAAATTCCTTGAGCAGCACGTTGAGCCGCTTGGACTCGGGCACGCAGGTGGCTGGGCGCAGCACATCCTTGATGTTGAAACGGTCGGTGTTGTCTTCCAGCAGCAGCGGCAACAGATCCTTGGCCAGCAGGATGCCGAGCACATCGTCGATGCTTTCGCCGATCACCGGGAAGCGGGAGTGAGCCGCCTCGATGACCGCGGGCAGAAACTCCCGAGGTGTCTGGGACGCCTTGATGGTGGTCATCTGGGAGCGCGGGATCATGATGTCGCGCACCTGCATGTCGGCGACCTGCAGTGCGCCCTCGATGATCGCCAGCGCTTCGACATCGAGGACTTCATTGCGCTGCGCTTCGCGCAGCAGCTCGAGCAATTCCTGGCGGTTGCGGGGTTCATGGACAAAAGCCTGGGTCAGTCTCTCCAGCCAGGACTTGTGTCCGTTGCTCGATCGATCTTCGCTCATGGGGTCGTTACTCATCACTCGTCGGTTGCAAGATAGGGATCGGCGATACCCAGTTCGGCCAGCAGCTGACGTTCCAGTGCTTCCATTTCCTCGGCTTCGTCGTCTTCGATATGGTCGTGGCCCAACAGGTGCAGGCAGCCATGGATAACCATGTGCGCCCAATGCGCGGTGGCCGGCTTGCCCTGTTCGGCGGCCTCGCGGTTGACCACCGGCACGCAGATCACCAGATCGCCCAGCAGCGGGATATCCAGTTCGGGGGGCAGGTCGGCGGGAAAGGACAGCACGTTGGTGGGGTAGTCCTTGTGCCGGTATTCGCGGTTCAGCGTCTGGCTTTCAGCGGCATCGACCAGGCGGATAGTCAGCTCCTGGCCGGGCTTGTTCCGCAGGGCCAGGGCGGCCCAGCGGATCAGGCTGTCATCATCGGGTTGACCGGGCGCATCGGTGGCCCTTTGTATGTCTACCTCAATGGTCATCGCGGCGCTCCTTGCGCTGCTGCTGTTCCTGCTCCTGGCGGCTGTCGAAGCGGTCGTAGGCTTCGACGATGCGCTGGACCAGCGGGTGGCGCACCACATCCTTGGATTTGAAGTGGGTAAAGCCGATGCCTTTCACGTCCTTGAGCACGTCGATTACATGGGTCAGGCCCGAGCGGGTGCCGCGGGGCAGGTCGACCTGGGTGATGTCACCGGTGATCACCGCAGTGGAGCCGAAGCCGATGCGGGTGAGGAACATCTTCATCTGTTCCAGGGTGGTGTTCTGGCTTTCGTCGAGAATGATGAAGCTGTTGTTGAGCGTGCGGCCGCGCATGTAGGCCAGTGGTGCGACTTCGATTACCTGCTTCTCGATCAGCTTGGCCACCTGCTCGAAGCCGAGCATCTCGTACAGGGCGTCATACAAGGGGCGCAAGTAAGGATCGATCTTCTGCGACAGATCGCCGGGCAGGAAGCCGAGCTTTTCGCCAGCCTCGACTGCCGGGCGCACCAGCAGGATGCGGCGGATCTGCTCGCGTTCCAGCGCGTCCACCGCGCAGGCCACGGCCAGATAGGTCTTGCCGGTACCGGCCGGACCGATGCCGAAGTTGATGTCATGTTCCTGGATCGAGCGCACGTAGGCCTGCTGGTTGGGCCCGCGCGGCTGGATGGTCATGCGCTTGGTGCGCAGCACCACTGGCTTGTGGCCATCGCCGTGCTGCAGGGATTCGCTGAGATTCTCCAGTCCCGATTCCTGCAGGTACAGGTGCACGGTATCGGGTGACAGATCCCGGTTATCCCGCGTCTCGCGATACAGCTGGCGCAGGACCGCCTCGGCGGAACGGGTAATGGCTGGGTCGCCGATCAGCTCGAAATGATTGCCGCGGTTGCGGACTTCGATGCCGAGGCGTTGTTCGATCAGGCGGAGGTTTTCATCGAATTGACCGCAGAGACTGGCGAAGCGCCGTGGGTCTACGGGCTCGATGCTGAAGCGATGAATAGTCAAGGGTACGTTCAAAGTGGTCCGTTGGTGGCCATGTGGCAATCAGGAAAACACAGCATAGCGCGCAAACCGGGCTATGCAAAGATGGGCAATCGGCCGCAGCCCGCGGGTAGCGGGCCGTGGCTCGGTCTGGGCATCACTGCACGGTTTCGTGCAACAGGCTGCCGCGCAGGGAGTGGGGCAGGGCTTCGTCGATATGGACGTCGACGAATTGCCCGATCAACAGCGGATTGGCGCAGCGGAAGTTGACGATACGGTTATGCTCGGTGCGGCCCTGCAGCATGCCCGGGTCCTTCTTCGAGTAGTCGGTCACCAGGATGCGCTGGGTGCTGCCGACCATGCGCCGGCTGTTCTCGAAGCCCTGCTGGTTGAGCCGGGCCTGGAGA
>DXBL01000318.1 GCA_019116555.1 Candidatus Pseudomonas excrementavium | reverse complement strand
TCGATCTGGAATCCCTGGTGGCCAAGCGCACCAGCGGCATGATGCAGCCCAAGCTGGCTGCGGCCATCGAGAAGCAGACCCGCGCCGAGTTCCCCGAGGGCATTGCCGCCTACGGCACCGACGCCCTGCGCTTTACTAACCTGTCGCTGGCCTCCACCGGCCGGGACATCAAGTTCGACATGGGCCGGGTCGAGGGCTACCGCAACTTCTGCAACAAGATCTGGAACGCAGCGCGCTATGTGATGATGCAGTGCGAGGACAAGGATACCGGCGTCAATGGCGAACCGGCGGCCGGCGCTCCGGTTGAGCTGACTCTCGCCGACCGCTGGATCATCTCCCAGCTGCAGCGGACCGAGGCGGAGGTGACCCGTCATCTGGATCAGTTCCGTTTCGATATGGCTGCCACCGCCCTGTACGAGTTCATCTGGAACCAGTACTGCGACTGGTATCTGGAGCTGTCCAAGCCGGTGCTGTGGGACGAGAACGCGCCCGCCGAGCGCCAGCGTGGTACCCGCCGTACCCTGGTGCGCGTGCTGGAAACCGCCCTGCGTCTGGCGCATCCGTTCATGCCCTTTATCACTGAAGAGATCTGGCAGCGCATTGCGCCGATGGCGGGCAAGGCTGGCGACACCATCATGTTGCAGCCCTGGCCGGTGGCGGCGGATGACCGCATCGATGCCGAGGCCGAAGGTGATATCGAATGGCTGAAAGGTCTGATCCTCGGCGTGCGCAATATCCGTGGCGAGATGAATATTGCCCCGGGCAAGGCGCTGGACGTATTACTGCGCAAGGTCAATGCAGAAGATCAGCGTCGCCTGCAGGATAACGAGGCCTTCCTGAAGAAGCTGGCCAAACTGGAATCGATCCGCGTACTGTCCGACGCCGAAGAAGCACCGCTGGCCGCCACTGCACTGGTGGGCGAGCTGGAAGTGCTGGTACCCATGGCTGGGCTGATCGACAAGGATGCAGAACTGGCTCGCCTGGACAAGGAAATCGGTCGTTTGCAGGGTGAGGTCAAGCGCATTGGTGGCAAGCTGGGCAATGAAGGTTTTGTGGCCAAGGCGCCGCCTGCGGTGATCGACAAGGAACGCACCAAGCTGGCCGAAGCAGAAAAAGCCTTGGCTCAGTTGAGTGAACAACGGGCACATATCGCCAATTTGTAGGAGGTGCGGGATAATGCGCCTTCTTGGCTCTGTACGAAGAGTGTCTGCGCTCGACAGCCTTCGTACAGAACCAGCTCCGTGACACGGAAACAATAACCAGAACAGGGCCTCTGCCTGCCCACAAGGAAATAAAAATGAAGTCACCCATCAGTAAATGGCTGTCCCTGGGCGCGCTGACCGTAGCGCTGGCTACGCCTTTCGCCGCTGTGGCCGAGACCAAGTCGGTAGCCGCAACCGCTATCGTTGAACACCCGGCGCTGGACTCGGTACGTGACGGCGTGCGCGCGGCACTGGAAGAAGCCGGTTACACTGGC
Source organism: Candidatus Pseudomonas excrementavium (assembly GCA_019116555.1). Taxonomy (GTDB): domain Bacteria; phylum Pseudomonadota; class Gammaproteobacteria; order Pseudomonadales; family Pseudomonadaceae; genus Halopseudomonas; species Halopseudomonas excrementavium. Next base: position 4,140 of record DXBL01000318.1, on the reverse strand, counting down.
GACAAGCTCAAGTGGCAATACCAGACCGCCCAGGGCAACACTGCCACTGCCGGTCAGATCGCCCGCAAGTTTGTCGGTGATCGCCCGGATGTGATCGTGGCCATTGCCACCCCCTCGGCCCAGGCCGTAGTGGCCAGCACCAAGTCGGTGCCGGTGGTGTTCGCTGCGGTAACCGATCCGGTGGCTGCACAGCTGGTACGCAACTGGGAGCCGTCCGGCACCAACGTGACGGGTGTATCCGACGAGCTGGAGCTGGATCGGCAGATGGAGCTGGTCAAGCGTGTACTGCCAGACGCCACCCGCGTGGGCATGGTCTACAACCCCGGCGAAGCCAACTCGGTGGTGGTGGTCGAGCGGCTGCGCGAGCTGCTGCCAGAGATGGGCATGACCCTGGTTGAAGCCGCCGCGCCGCGTACCGTGGATGTGGGCTCGGCTGCGCGTAGTCTGGTCGGCAAGGTAGACGTTATTTATACCAACACCGACAACAACGTGGTCTCGGCCTACGAGTCGCTGGTCAAGGTCGGCATGGACACCAAGACCCCGCTGATCGCCTCCGACACCGACAGCGTCAAGCGTGGCGCCATCGCTGCGCTGGGCATCGACTACTATCAGCACGGTGTGCAGGCTGGCAAGGTCGCGGTGCGCATACTCCAGGGCGAAGCCCCCGGCAGCATCGCGCCGCAGAAGACCGGCGAGCTGAGCCTGTATCTCAACCGCTCCGCCGCAGCGGCCCAGGGTGTGACCCTGTCCCAGGAATTGCTGGACTCGGCCGCCGAGATCATCGACTGATCCAACCTGCGCCGACGTTCTCCCGTCGGCGCAGCCGTTCACCATAGGCACAACATCCCATGTCATTGTTTTCCCTGTTTGGCGCCCTCGAAGTCGGCCTGATCTTCAGTCTGGTGGCGCTTGGTGTATTCATTTCCTTCCGTCTGTTGCGTTTTCCCGATCTCACGGTAGACGGCAGTTTTCCGCTGGGTGGCGCCGTCTGCGCCGTGCTGATTGCCAATGGCATGGACCCTTTTCTCGCCACGCTGATCGCCACCCTCGCCGGTGCGCTGGCCGGCATGGTCACCGCCGTGCTCAACGTGCATCTGAAGATCATGGATCTGCTGGCCAGTATCCTGATGATGATCGCGCTGTACTCGATCAACCTGCGCATCATGGGCCGGCCGAACATTCCGCTGATCATGGAACCGACCATGTTCAGCATTCTGCAGCCGGACTGGCTGGCCGATTACATCGCCCGCCCGCTGATCCTGCTGATGGTGGTGCTGGTGGCCAAGGTGCTGCTGGATGCCTACTTCTCCACCCGCCAGGGTCTGGCGATCCGTGCCACCGGGTCCAACCCGCGCATGAGCCGCGCCCAGGGGGTGAATACCGGGGCCATGGTGATTCTCGGTATGGCCATTTCCAACGCGTTGGTCGGCCTGGCCGGCGCCATGTTCGTGCAGACCCAGGGCGGTGCGGATATTTCCATGGGCATCGGTACCATCGTCATCGGTCTGGCGGCCGTGATCATCGGTGAAAGTATCCTGCCGGCCCGCCGCATCATTTTCCTGACCCTGGCGGTGGTGATCGGTGCGGTGATCTACCGCTTCTTCATCGCGCTGGCTCTGAACAGTGACTTCATCGGTCTGCAGGCCCAGGACCTGAACCTGATTACTGCGGTACTGGTGGTGATTGCGCTGGTCATTCCGCTGATCAAGCAACGTCTGTCACGCAGGAGGCATATCTGATGCTCAGCGCCCAGAACCTGAAAATCACCTTCAACCCCGGCACGCCGATCGAGACCAAGGCGCTGCAAGGGCTGTCCCTGGAGATTCCCACCGGCCAGTTCGTTACCGTGATCGGCACTAACGGTGCGGGTAAATCGACCTTCCTCAATGCCGTATCCGGCGACCTGTCGGTGGACAGCGGCAAGATATTGATCGATGGCGATGACGTCACCAAACTACCGGTATGGAGCCGTGCTGACCGCGTAGCCCGGGTATTCCAGGACCCCATGGCCGGCACCTGCGAAGACCTGACCATCGAGGAAAACCTCGCCCTGGCCCAGCAGCGCGGCCAACGCCGCGGTCTGCGCCGGGCGGTGCAGACGTCGATGCGCGATGAGTTCCGCGAACGCCTGTCGACCCTGGGCCTGGGTCTGGAAAACCGCCTGACCGACCGCATCGGTCTGCTCTCCGGCGGCCAACGTCAGGCCGTCAGCCTGTTGATGGCAGCGATGCAACCGTCCCGCATTCTGCTGCTGGACGAACATACCGCCGCCCTCGACCCGCGCACCGCGGACTTCGTCCTGCAATTGACCGCCCGTATCGTTGAGGAAAAACAGCTCACCACCATGATGGTCACCCACAGCATGCGCCAGGCGCTGGATGTGGGCGACCGCACGGTGATGCTGCACCAGGGCCAGGTGGTACTGGATGTGGCCGGTGATGAACGCAAGGGCCTCGATGTACCTGACCTGTTGCACATGTTCGAAAAAGTGCGCGGGGAAAAGCTGGCGGATGACGCCTTGCTGCTGGGGTAAGTGGTAAACATACTGCGGCCTGTGATCGCAGGCCGCTCACGCTGATAACAAATGCATATCACCGTGCAGAATTGATCCCTGACAAGTCAGCCTGCCCGCGCAACGCGGACAATACGCGCACCCTATACCAGTCACCGGCGACAGATCGCCCCTGACCCGCAGGCCGCCCGCGCCTGCAAGCAGATTCAAAATCGAGACGGAGTCTTGTTCATGTATGTGTTGATGGCAGTCATCTTTGTGGTTGGCTATTTATGTATCGCGCTGGAACACCCCCTCAAACTCGACAAAGCAGCATCAGCGCTCCTCACGGCCGCCATGAGCTGGGCGGTCCTGGTGCTGGGTGCCAACGAGATCCTGCCAACCCTGGCATTGGGCAGCAATGACCCTGCCGACTCCTCAGCTATCGTGGTCAGCGCGCTGCGTCATCACCTGGGCGAAATCGCCGAGATCCTGTTCTTCCTGCTGGGCGCGATGACTATCGTCGAGCTCATCGACGCCCATGGCGGCTTCAAGGTCATCACTGATCGCATCACCACGCGCCGGCGTGTTTCGCTGCTGTGGATCATCGGCCTGCTGACTTTTTTCCTCTCCGCCATGCTGGATAACCTGACCACCACCATCGTGATGGTCTCGCTGCTGCGCAAACTGGTACGTGGCCGCCCCGAGCGCTGGCTGTATGTGGGGATCGTGGTCATCGCCGCCAACGCCGGCGGTGCCTGGTCGCCGATCGGTGACGTCACCACCACCATGCTCTGGATCGGCGGCCAGATCACCGCGCAACAGGTGGTCCTCGAGTTGTTCCTGCCCAGTCTCGTCTGTCTGCTGGTTCCGCTGGCCATTCTCAGCCTGCGCTTGAAAGGTGAAGCGCCGCGTCCGCGTTTACGTGCCCATGTTGCTGAGGGCGGTCATGCCACGACCGACCGCGAGCGCAATGCGGTGCTGGCCATGGGTATCGGGGCGCTGCTGTTCGTCCCGGTATTCAAGACCGTCACCGGCCTGCCGCCGTACATGGGTATCCTGTTCGGGCTGGGTGTGTTGTGGGTGGCCACCGAGATCATGCACCGGGACAAGAAACCGGAACTCAAGCATCCGCTGTCGGTAATCGGCGTTCTGCACCGGGTCGATACGCCGAGCATCCTGTTCTTCCTCGGTATTCTGCTGGCGGTATCCAGCCTGGCGACGGCAGGTCACCTGGGCCAGATCGCTGTGGCATTGCGCGATGGCCTGGGTAATATCTTTGCCATCAACTATGCCATCGGCCTGCTATCCGCCGTGGTGGACAACGTACCACTGGTAGCCGGTGCCATGAAGATGTATCCCCTGGTCACTGACGGCATGCTGGCGTCCGCGCCCGCCGAATCCGAATGGCTCAGCCAGTTCGTCACCGATGGCCGCTTCTGGCAGTTCCTGGCCTTCTGCGCCGGCACCGGCGGCAGCAGCCTGATCATCGGCTCGGCAGCGGGTGTGGCGGCCATGGGCATGGAGAGAATCGGCTTCTTCTGGTACATCAAGCGGGTCAGCCTGCTGGCGTTCCTCGGCTATACCGCTGGGGCCGCGGTGTATTTTCTGATGTACATGTGAAAGTTGACTACCGGGGCGCACTGCGC
>DXBL01000317.1 GCA_019116555.1 Candidatus Pseudomonas excrementavium | reverse complement strand
TGGAAAATCGGGTGACGCGCATTCTCGGGGACTATGTCATCGATATGGAGGCCGAGTTTGCGCTGCAATATCCGCAGGACCCGGAGCAGGCCTTTGAGGCGTTTGCCGAGTACCTGCTGGGCAGCCTGCTGCGCATCCGCAAGCGCCTGGGGCCGGAGCATTTTCAAACGCTGGACGAGTTGATGCGTCAGGCGCTGGAGCAGCAGCGGCGCAGTGGTGATGTTCAGGGGCATCGTGGCTGGATCGAAGGGCTGTTGCGGGACTATTACGATCCGATGTACGCCTATCAGCGCGGGGCGAAGGAAGAGCGGATTGTGTTTGCCGGGGATCGTGATGCGGTGATTGGTTATTTGAGAGACGTCAGTTCGTAGGGGGAGAGGAGGCGGTTTTAGTTTGGGTCGGGTGCTGAAAGCATCGAGATCAATCAGTCGTCCCGACCTTCCAACATCTCCCGTCTGAGCAATACATACACCGACCCAGTCCCCCCATGACGCGGAACGCATGAGGTAAAGCCGAGCACCTTCGGATGTTGGCGCAGCCAGGTGTTGACGTGGCTCTTGAGGATGGGCGTACGGCCGTCCTTGCGCTGGGCCTTGCCGTGGGTGACGCGCACGCAGCGCACTTCCAGTTTGGTGGCCTCGGCGAGAAACTCCCAGAGCAGCTCGCGGGCCTTCTCCACGTTCATGCCGTGCAGGTCGATACTGCCATCAAACGGGATCTGCCCGGTCTTGAGCTTGCGCAATTGGCTTTCCTGTACGCCATTGGCGGTCCAGGCGAGTTCTTCCTCGGGCGCGACATCGATCACGAAATGGTCGGACAGTCCGTCCACCCGGGTCCGCTGCTGTGGTTGCACCGCCCGTTGACGCAGCGCCTGGAGCTGGGCGCGGTCGCTGCGGGGTTTGCCGGTGTCGGCGCGGTCGCTGGTGATGGGGCGGGCGCCCCGGGTGGCCTGGCGGAACAGCTCCAGGTCATCCGCGTCGTCGTTATCCTGGGTCATGAGGGCGGTGATGTGGTTCGTTGAACAGACGGGCAGTCTATCAGATCGCGCCGCCGGTTCCGATCAGCGCAGCACCACCCACAGCAACATCAACGCCTGGAAGATGGAAAACACGATAAGGCAGCCGATGGCGAAGCGGTGACCGATGTCGTTGCGCTTGTACTCATCCAGGGTGGCCTGCAGCGAGGTGAGCTGGGCCTGCTGCTGGCGATTCAGGGTTTCCTGTTCGCGCAGTTGGCGCAGGGTATCGGCGATATGCAGCTGCTGCACCCGTTCCACATTCCAGCTGGCGACCAGATCCTTGACCCGATTGGCCTGCGCCTTGCCTTCGGTACGGGCGTCATTGTTCCAGGTCAGATGAAAACCCGCCCGTTTGAGCAGGCGCTCGCGCATCTGCCGGGCCTCCTCGCTGGGCACTTCGCTGGCCTGAAGCACGATGGGTGTCACGGCATAATCACCGCAGTGGCGTTGACACCAGTCGATCAACTGGGCGAGCAGGAAACCGGCCAGCCCGCGCTGGGGTGGAAACAGGCGCAGGCCTGATAGCGGTCCGAACCGGACTCGCTGGTGGCGATGATCGATCAGTACTTCCATGAAGTTGGTGTCCGGCGGCACGGTTTCGTCCTCGATCCGCACCTGCAGACGCACCAGTTCCAACTGGGCAACCCGCTCGCGGGTGACGGCGATCTGTGCCAGACGCTCGCCATGCAACATTAACCGGCCCTTGAATACTGGCTTGAGCTGGATCCAATAGTATTCCGAGGGCCGCGCGTGGGCGAAGGGATCGCGCACGGGAGGCGACTCGGGAGCCTCGGTCGGGGTCTGGTCTTCGTTCATGGGTGTGATTCCTGCCTGCATAATCCGTTATCGGCGAGTTGTCATTGTTCTTTAATGTCACATGCAGTGCCACTACCCGCTGATGGCCTGCCAGATCAGGCGCAACGCCAGCAGCGTCAGCAGGGTATTGAAGACCAGTGTGAAGCGGCTGTCGGTCAGCCGCCGGAGCAGTCGCAAACCCGCCCAGGTACCCATGGCGCCGGCGGCGATCATCAACAGGATCAGGCCGAGCCACTCGGCGAACACGAAACCCGCAGCGCCGTAGATAATCGCCTTGGGCGCATGCTGCAGGCACATGGCGGTAGCGAAGGTAGCCACGGTGGAAAAGCGCTCGCCTTTCTGTTGCTGCTTGACGAAGGCGGCGACCAGCGGCCCGGTAGCACCAACGAACAGGCTGATGAAGGTAGTCAATCCGGCGGCCAGCAGCGTGCCCACCGGGCCGGTGGCTACCGCCGGGATAGGCGGCCCCCAGCACAGCAGCAGAATGAACCCGGCGATGCAGATCTGCACCAGCGCCAGCGGCAGGTCAACCAGAAACAGGCTGCCCAGCCACGCGCCCAGTAGCGCGCCGGGGGCGAACCAGAGAATCAGCCGCAGATTGATGTGGCGGAAGGTCATGCTTGCCCGGCTGAGATTGGAGCCCAGCTGGACCATACCGTGCACCGGAATGATCGCGGCCGGCGGCATGGCGATGGCCATGATCGCCAGCAACAGCACGCCGCCGCCAATGCCCAGTGAGGCGGTGATGGCTGAGGTGAGGGCGGAAACGGCCACCAGCGCGGCGCTGGTCAGCGGCGGCAGGGCGGCGGGCAGCAGCAGGTCCAGCAGTGCTTGCATCGGGTTGGCTTGGCTCAAGAGGTCGGGCCGACAAGACTACCGTCACCATCTCAGGCTGTCACCCATGCCGGCCGGGCGTTATACTGCCTGCCTTTCACTGATCTGGAAATGGATGGCACGCATGGCCGGAAATACCCTTGGCACCCTATTCACCGTCAC
>DXBL01000316.1 GCA_019116555.1 Candidatus Pseudomonas excrementavium | reverse complement strand
CACCAAGGCACTGGCCGACTTCAAGGCCAACAAGATCCGGGTGCTGGTCGCCACCGATATCGCCGCCCGCGGCCTGGATATCGACCAGTTGCCCCATGTGGTCAACTTCGAACTGCCCAACGTATCGGAAGACTACGTGCACCGTATCGGTCGTACCGGCCGTGCCGGTCGCAGCGGCGAGGCGGTTTCGCTGGTCAGCCCCGACGAGGAGAAGCTGCTCAAGGCCATCGAGCGTCTGACCCGTCAGAAATTCGAGGAAGGCAGCCTGGAGGGCTTTGTCCCGCCGGCCCAGGCCGAACTCAACAGCGACCGGCCGGAGCGGCCGCGTGGTGGTGCCCCGGCCAATGGTCGCAACCAGCGGCGTAGCAACAATGCTGGCGCACAGCCCCGCAACCAGGGCGGCCGCAATGACAAGCCGCGCAGCAGCAATGGCAGCAGCAACAACAAGCCACGCCGTCCGCAACAGGCTCGCCCGGGTATTGCCGAGCCGGAAGATGCCGTCGCCCGCGAACGTCGCCTGCAGGCTATGGGCAATCGCGCCGTACCGGACGCGCCCAAAGGCAATCGTCAGCGCAGCCAGCGGGAAAAGCCGGCGCTGCTGGGTAGCTGAGCAACACCATCCCGGGCGCGGCCCCGCGCCCAGTGATCACCTGGCAAGGCCGAGTTCCACCTCGGCCTGCGCAGCCGCATGAAACGCTGGCTGCGCCTACCGGCCCTTCATTGCGCTACTGCCCGCAACACTCGCCCCAGCCGTGTTTCTTCGACGTATGGCCAATACCGGGATTGAAGGTATTGGTCGGATCCAGCTCGCGATAGAAACCGGCGAGCGCTGGCTTCGCCACATACAGATGACCGACATTGTGCTCGGCCGGATATTCAGCGCGACGCTGGTCCAGTAGCGCCCACATGCGGTGCTCCATATCCAGCGCAGCGACACCTTTCCTGACGATGTAATCCTGGTGGAACACGTGGCAGAAGAAATGCCCGTAGTAGAGCTTGTGGACGATCTGCTCTTCCAGTTCGGCCGGCAGTGTTTCCACCCATTCACGGTCGTTACGGCGCAGCGCGATATCCAGGGCAACGATGTCTTCCACGCTGCTGCGGTGCGCCTCGCGATAGCGAATCGCCGCGCCGGCGATGGCGAAGCGGTGCAGGAACGCCTTGCGCCCCTCTTCCGCATCACACTCGAAATAACCACCGCTGTCGCGTCCAGCGAAATACTCGGCCAGGAAAGTGCGGGTCTGCTCCAGCGTATCGTCGGACACCCGCAGCAACAGGTGATGCTCATACCGGTCACGATAGGCGCGCATGCGCGGCGGCAGATGGCTGGGTAACAGGTTCATGGTCATCTGAAGCACCCGGTCGGTCACCCCACGTAGGCCGAAACGCTCGAAGAATCCATCGACTCGGCTCTTCATGGCAAACGCAGCCGGTACGCGCGCCGTGCCGAATCTGTCGATCAGCAGAAAGGTGTCCTTGCCGTATTTCTCACCGATATCAAAGGCGGTGCGGTGGATGTATTCCCCGGCGATCGGCAGACGCGGCAGGTGGGTCAGCAGATGACGCCGCACCTCGGTGAGATCCTCGGGGTCGTTGCTGCCGATATAGAAGACGCTGCTCGGCTCCTTGGCAAAGGTATCCAGGCGCACGGCAAACAGGCATAGCTTGCCGGCCGAACCGGACGCTTCGAACAACCGCGACGGGTCGGCGTTGAAGCGCGCCGGCGTATCGGCGTCCACGTCGCGCACGTGTTCACCATAGCGTGCATCCGACGCCTTGGAGCCGTCGTCATTGCGGATATCCTGCGGGCCGTAGTCGGCATTCTGCAGGCGTTTGAGAATGTCTTCGGGACTGTCGCCCAGTTCGATTCCCAGATGGTTGACCAGCTCCAGGGTACCGTCTTCCCGTACCTGCGCGTACAACGCCAGCTCGGTGTAGGCCGGGCCGCGGCGCACCAGTGCGCCGCCGGAATTGTTGCAGACGCCACCGAGCACCGAGGCGCCGATGCACGATGAACCGATGACCGAGTGCGGCTCGCGGCCCAGCGGTGCCAGGGCCTGCTCCAGACGGTCGAGGGTGGCACCGGGCAGGCAGATCACCTGCTGGCCATCGTTGATCAACTGCACGCCGGTGATACGCAGCGTGCTGATCAGCACGATATCGCGGTCATAGTCTTCGCCGTCCGGCGTGGAGCCGCCGGTCAGACCGGTATTGGCCGCCTGCATGATGACGATGCAACCTGCTGCCACGCTGGCCTGCATCACCTGCCACTGCTCCAGCAGCGTACCGGGGCGCACCACCGCCAGCACCTTGCCTTCGCCGCTGCGATGTCCCCGGCGAAAGCGCCGCGTGGTCTGTTCGCCAGTCAATACATGGGCGGTGCCGACCACGCTGTGCAATTGCGCAAGCAACGCCGCATGGCTGCGTTCACTGGCGGCCGCCATGGTCAAAGCTCCCGCACCAGCAGATCGGGATTGATCTCGCTGATCGATTTGGCGCCGGTCAGCACCATGGCCACCCGCATTTCCTTCTCGATCAGCTCCAGCAGGTTGGTCACCCCCGCCCCGCCATGCACCGCCAGGGCGTAGATGAAGGCCCGGCCGATCAGGGTGCAATCGGCGCCGAGCGCCAGCATGCGCACCACATCCAGCCCGCTGCGAATACCGGAGTCGGCGAGGATCTTGATCTGACCCTTGACGGCATCGGCAATGGCCGGCAAGGCACGGGCGCTGGACAGCACACCATCGAGCTGGCGGCCACCGTGGTTGGACACCACGATACCGTCGGCACCGAAGCTGACCGCGTCCCTGGCGTCCTGGGGATCGAGAATGCCCTTGATCACCATGGGGCCATCCCAGAATTCCCGAATCCACTCCAGATCCTTCCAGCTGATCGAGGGATCGAAGTTGGCGCCCAGCCAGCCGATATAGTCGGCCAGCCCGGTCGGGTTGCCGCGGTAGGCGGAAATATTACCCAGATCATGGGGCCGGCCCAGCAGCCCCACATCCAGCGCCCAACGCGGATGCGTCATCGCCTGCAGCACGCGGCGCATCGGGCCATTGGCGCCGCTCATGCCCGAGTGGGCATCGCGGTAGCGGGCACCGGGTACCGGCATGTCGACGGTGAATACCAGGGTGGTGACACCAGCAGCCTTGGCCCGCTCCAGCGCATTCTTCATGAAGCCCCGGTCGCGCAGCACGTACAGCTGGAACCACATGGGGCGGTCAATGGTCTGGGCCACCTCTTCGATCGCGCACACCGATACGGTGGACAAGGTGAAGGGAATGCCCTTGGCCGCCGCCGCACGCGCCGCCTGCACTTCACCCCGGCGCGCGTACATGCCGGCCAGCCCCACCGGCGCCAGCGCCACCGGCATGGCCAGGGTCTCGTCGAACAGGCGGGTTTCCAGACTCAGTTCAGACATGTTCTTCAGCACCCGCTGGCGCAGGGCGATATCGGCCAGGTCCGCGACGTTGCGCTTGAGCGTGTGCTCGGCATAGGCGCCACCGTCGAGGTAGTGGAACAGAAATGGCGGCAGCCGGCGCTCGGCAGCGGCGCGGTAATCGGTAGAGGCAGAAATGATCATCGAACTAATCCCATGTTGTGTCGTAAGTGGTCAGCGCCGGTCATCAACCCAGGGTCACGGGGTCGGTCAGGCCCAGTACATAACAGCCGATCAGGGTAAGGCCGCCGGCCAGAGCCACATAATAGAGTGTTGGCCAGATGGTCTTGCGCAGAGTCAATCCTTCGCGTCCCAGCATACCCACTGTAGCCGAAGCGGCTACCACATTATGAATTGCCACCATGTTGCCTGCCGCGGCGCCCACCGCCTGGGCAGCGATCACCAGCACCGTGGACAGCCCCAGGTTGGTGGCGACGCCGAACTGGAACTGGCTGAACATCATGTTGGATACGGTGTTGGAACCGGCCAGGAAAGCGCCCAGCGCACCGATGGCCGGGGCAAACAATGGATAGATCCCGCCCACGTTATCGGCGACGAAATGCGCCAGGGCAACCGGCATGCTCGGCAGGTCGGCGCCATTGACCCCCGAGTTGATCAGAATGCGCACCATGGGCACGGTGAACAGCAGCACGAAGCCGGCGCTGAACAGCACCCCACCAGATTCACGCGTTGCCCGGCCGAGCTCACTCAGACGCATGCGATGGATGAAGAAGGTCGCCAGCACCACCGCCACCAGCACGCCGCCCGGAAGGTACAGGGGATCGAGACCGGCATTGATTCCTGCTTCGCCGAGAATACCGGTGAAGTTGAGCGCCACGCCCTTCAGCGCCGCCGTCACCTCCGGGAAGACCCGGCTGATCACCAGCAGAACGCCTACCAGCACATAGGGAATCCACGCCCGCAGGCTGCTCATCGGCCGGCTGCCGAGATCCTCGGCCCGCATCTCGATGGTGCCCACCCAGCTCAGCGGCCAATCCTTGCGATCCGCGAACTGCCAGACATTCTTCGGTACCAGGAAACCCGCCCGGGCCGCTAGGGTCACCACCGCCAGGCCCACCAATCCGCCCAGCAATGAGGGGAATTCCGGCCCGAGCAAGACGCTGGTCAACACATAGGGCAGGATGAAGGCCAATCCGGCGAAGAGCGCAAAGGGTACCGCCTCCCAGCCGGCCTTCCAGCTTTTCTCCCGGCCGAAATAGCGGGTCAGCATCAGCACCATCAGCGCCGGCATGACGATGCCCACCATGGCGTGAAGAACGGCGACTTTCACCGATATCCACCGCATGTAATCGGTCCAGGCATAGCCATGAAGCGCCAGCGCCTCGCCGAGCGCCACGTTATCGACCCCAGCGGTGACCCCGACGATGATCGGCGTACCCACCGCGCCGAAGGACACTGGCGTGCTCTGCAACAGCATGCCCATCAGTACCGCCGCCATCGCCGGGAAGCCCATCGCTACCAGCAACGGCGCGACGATCGCCGCCGGCGTACCGAAGCCGGAAGCACCTTCGATGAAGCAGCCGAACAACCAGCAGATGATCACCACCTGAATACGCGGGTCGGGGCTGATGACCGCGAAGCCGGAACGAATGGCCGCAATGCCACCTGAGTACTTCAGCGTATTGAGCAACAGAATGGCGCCGAAGATGATCCACAGCAGGCTGAGGGTGATCACCAGACCCTGCAGGGTCGAGGACAATACGCGGTTGAAACTCATATCCCAGGCGAACAGCGCGATCAGTGCCGTGACGACATAGACCACCGGCATCGCAGTCCGGGCTGACCAGCGCAGCCCGATCAACAGGACACCGGCCAGCAGGATGGGGGCAAAGGCCAGCACAGCGAGAAGTGCAGAAGACATACAGCGCTCCGTAATTGTTATTGGAGAGGCTTCAGGCAAATTGGTAAGACCAATTATCCAGAGATGTCGATCAGCGTAAAAAAGCACCGCAGGCATGTCAAACAGAATTTCCTATACATTGGTCGTATTACCGGAGAAAACCTTTCCGAGAGGGGCTTTAGCCGGCATACTTCCGGAATCATTGGTCAGACCAATAGGAGCACTCGATGGAAGTCGGTCAGATCCAGCAGCGGCGGCTGTCGGACAATATCGTCGAACAACTGGAGTCCATGATGCTCGACGGCGTATTGAAACCGGGCGAACGGCTCCCGGCGGAACGCCAGTTGGCCGAGCAGTTTGGTGTTTCACGCCCTTCCCTGCGCGAGGCGATTCAGAAACTGGCGGCCCGCGGTCTGCTGGTCAGCCGTCAGGGCGGCGGCAATTACGTCACCGAGTCCCTCGGGTCCAGCTTCAGCGATCCTCTGCTCGACCTGCTCGAAGGTCGCCCCGAAGCGCACCGGGATCTGCTCGAGTTTCGTCATACACTGGAAGCCGACTGCGCCTACTACGCCGCATTGCGCGCCACCGAAGTGGATCACCAGCATCTGCGTGATGCCTATGAGGTATTGCAGGCCTGCTACGCCCGGGAAAGCGGCAGTCGGGCCGAGGAAGGCGCCGCCGATGCGCGCTTTCACCTGGCGATTGCCGAGGCCAGCCACAACATCATCCTGCTGCATACCATTCGTGGGCTGTTCGATCTGCTCAAGCGCAACGTGGTGACCAATATCGGCGGCATGTATGCCCTGCGCCCTGGCACCCGCACCATGCTGATGCGCCAGCACCGGGAATTGCTGGAAGCCATCATCGAAGGCCGAGCCGAGGATGCCCGGCGCCATGCCAGCGAGCATATCGACTATGTGCGTGAAGTACTGGCCGAACGCCAACAGGAGGAGCTGCGCCGCAGCCGGGCCAGGCGGCGGGAAAAACACTGAAACGGTCAAACTCGGGCGATTTCCACCGCAGCGGCTATAGTAATTAGTCCCAATGAAGGGTTGATTTCTGACAGGAGACTTCGATGAAGAAAGGCGCCCCATCCGCGCTCGTGCTGCTGGTTTCGCTTGCCCTGTCCGCCCATGCCTACGAACTGAGTCCCATACCGGAAGCGGGTCTGTGGCGCAGCGAAAAACGTGTATTGATCGACGATGAAGAGCGTCTGCAGGCGCTGCAGCGTGCCCGGCAGCAATTACCGGCAGACACCGTCGCGCAACGCCGGGCGCTGCTCGACGAAGCGGCCATCAGCCGCAGCACCCCGACCATCGAGATGGAATGTCTTACCTCACATCAGGTGGCGGAACTGGTCCGGCTGGAAACCCTGCAGCAGGAAATCCAGCGCGATGTACCCGAATGCGAACTGACGGTGCACCCGGTGGACCGCTCCACCTTGAACATCCATGGTCGTTGTCAGGCCGAGCACGGCTTCGATGGCGACATGCAGGGGTATCTCGAGATCATCAGCAGTTACGAGATCCGCTCGTCATTCCTGGGACGCGGCAAGGCCCAGTTCGAATCGGATACCAGCGACACGGCAGTCGGCACCCCTGCCAGCATCCAGCTGCAGGAAATCTCCCGCTGGACGCAACCGGACTGCGGTGCGGTAACGCCCCGGGAGCGATTATCCTTCTGATCGCCCACCGTCACGGCTGCTGACAGTGGACTAGACTGACACCCATACCACGACGGGAGAATGTCCATGCTCAATCACTGTATTCTCGCTTTCGATTATTCGGACAGTTGGCAGAAGACCTGCGAGCGGCTACCGCCAGTGCTGCAACTGGCTGCAGTAGAGCGGCTCACCCTGGTGCATGTGGTGGACACCACCCGGCGGATGAACATTGAAGACAGCAAGGCCGC
>DXBL01000315.1 GCA_019116555.1 Candidatus Pseudomonas excrementavium | reverse complement strand
TTGCTAAGCTCTTCCTGCTTACCCACACAAAATGACTGGTTTTCTGAAAGGGGGAGCGCCTTGCCACGCTCTCAATGTATGCCAATGATGAGGATTGGAAAATGAAGGGAAATAGCACGCTGAAAGGCGTCTCTCTGTTGGCCGGCGTGATATTGCTGGCCGCAGGCAGCGCCCATGCCGACCAGACACTCCGTGATCGCGCCAACGCCATTTTCAAACCCGTTCCCGAAGAGGTTACCGAGATAAGAGGCAAGCAGGTGATCGCGGAGCAGGTCGAACTGGGCCATAAACTCTGGTTCGAGACCCGCCTGTCGCGCAGCCATCTGATCAGCTGCAACACCTGCCATAACCTGAGCATCGGCGGCGGCGACAACGTGCAGGTATCCATTGGCCATGGCTGGCAGAAAGGCCCGCGCAATAACCCCACGGTACTCAACGCCGTGTTCAACGCCGCCCAGTTCTGGGATGGGCGCGCAGCGGATCTGAAGGAACAGGCCGAAGGGCCATTGCAAGCCGCGGTCGAGATGAACAATACCCCGGAAAGAATCGAAGAAACGCTGAACAGCATTCCGGAATATGTGGACGAATTCACCCAGGTCTTCGGCGGTGACAACCCGGTCAGTTTCGATAACGCGGCCCAGGCCCTGGCGGCCTTCGAAACCACTCTCATCACACCGAATGCACCCTTTGACCAGTTCCTGAAAGGCGACGACGAGGCGCTGACCGATCTGCAGAAAAAGGGACTTGGCGCCTTCATGGATACCGGCTGTGTTGCCTGTCACAACGGCGTGAACCTGGGCGGCCAGGCCTATTTCCCCTTCGGCGTGGTCAAACGGCCTGGCGCGGACGTTCTGCCGTTAGAAGACAAGGGGCGCTTCGCAGTGACCAGTACTGCCACGGACGAGTATGTCTTCCGTGCTTCGCCCCTGCGCAACGTCGCCCTCACGCCACCGTATTTCCACAGCGGCGAAGTCTGGGATCTGGAGCAGGCGGTCGCCATCATGGGCGACAGCCAGCTGGGCCGCGAACTGGCGCCGGACGATATCGAAGCCATTACCGCTTTCCTCCAGAGCCTGACCGGCGACCAGCCTCAGGTCACCCTGCCCATCCTGCCGGCCAGCACCGCCGCAACGCCGAGGCCGGATGACGAGGTCATCACTGAAACACGGGAAGCGTTGAATCAATAGCTGGAGCCCGCCAGGCGCGGGCGCGACAAATTGCCACTATGGCTCATGTCATGGTTACCTCGGCCGATACAGCAGGAAAGGAATCTGCCGGCAGAGGTAACCATGTGGTGGCGCAGCAACAACGATGAAGTACAGGCACTGCAGCAGGACAAACAACGGCTCGAAGCGGAAGTTGCCCGTCAGGCCAGTCATATCGCCCAGCTGGAACAGCAACTAGCCAATCGCGAACACGGCGAGCAGCGCCAGCTGAGTTATTACCGCCAGGTCTCCGGCAACCTGATCCGCTTCAGTACCTCGGTCACCCATCTTGGCGACTCCTTCGAATACCTGGCCGGCCAGCTCAACCGCGACCGCGAACATGCCGCAGAAGTAGCCAGCGCCGCGCTGAGCAATCAACAGCGTTTCGATGACCTGCGCCACAAGGCGACCACCATGGAAAGCGGGCTGATCGGCGCCTCCAGGCAGGTCGAGACGCTGTCCGAGCACTCGGCGGAGATCAACGGCATCGTCGATCTGATCGGCGGCATCGCCAGCCAGACCAACCTGCTGGCTCTCAATGCCGCCATCGAAGCCGCTCGTGCCGGCGAAGCGGGGCGTGGCTTTGCCGTGGTCGCCAGCGAGATCCGTCAATTGGCCGAGCGCACCGCCCAGGCCACCAGCGACATCGTCGCCCGCATCGATGAACTGCAGCACATCACCGGCGCCGTGCAGCAATACATCCAGTCCCAGGGCGCGCTGGCCGAGGATTTCAGCCGGACCACCCGGGATGCGGTGGCCGGCATGGATGTATTGCATGGTCTGGCCGGGGAAATGCAGCGCGGTATCGAGACCTCGGCATTCCGCGCCGGGGTGGAACTGGCCAACCTGGATGAGCTGTCGCTCAAGTTCGTGGTCTACAACCACCTGCTGGGCGAGCGCGGTGCGCCCTTGCCGGCGCTGCCCAGCGAGCGGGACTGCCGCTTCGGCAAGTGGTACTACGGCGACGGCAGCCAGAGCATCCAGCAGTTCCAGCACTTCCGTGAGATCGAGCGGCCGCATACCGCCGTGCACAACGAGGGGCTGGCGGCCATGCGTTGCTTCAATGAGGACGCGCTGGAAGCCGCCATGCAGCATCTGGCTGGGATGGAAGAGGCCAACCTGGCGGTCATGCGCATCGTCGCCGAGGTGATGACGGCCTTCGAGCGCCGCCAGGCCAGCGCCTGAGCGCGCCGCCGCAGCAATAAAAGAGCGAATCTTTGCCCACCCCGGCCCTCCAAGAAGTACAGGGTCCAACGGAGAGCAGAGATGAACGACACACAGAATTATATCTACCAGAAAGAAGGCTGCCCCTTTGCCGCCAAGGCCACGGCACTGCTGGATAAGCACCGGATACCGTACCGGGTGCATGTCTTCGCCGACGCCACCGAGGAGCGGCTGTTCAAGGAGGAACAGGGTGTCGATACCACACCGCAGGTGTTCCTCGACAGCCAGCGTATCGGCGGCTATGACGAACTCGCTGCGCATTTCGGTGAACAGCCGGAAACGGAGTAGCCTGAGGCGAGAGCGCGCGTTATCTCGCCGATGGACAAACCCGACGAGTGGCCTATTGCCTTTGGGTTTTAGATGATTGATCCTCTCGGGGTCAGCTTTGCTGAATGCGCCGCATCAGCGACACCTACAGGGAGAACAAGAATATGCTCAGAGCATATCTGGATATGGAGTTCACCAGTCTCGCCAGCCATGCGCGACTGATCAGCCTGGCGCTTGTGACCAATGACGGTCGGGAGCTCTATCTGGAGTTGATCGATAACTGGCAGGTGGATGATTGTTCGGGGTTCGTCCGCGACACCGTGCTGCCCAAACTCGACCTGCAATCCCACGGCCTGACCACCAGCAAGGCGCGCCAGCGTCTGCAGTCCTTCCTCGCCGCCATCGCCCCGGTGGAGATCCTCACCGCCTCGCCCCACTGGGACCGACCGCTGCTGGACTGGCTGCTGGGCGCCGATGGGCTACCCTTGAATGTGCGCATGCGCGCCATTGCCACTACCCCGGTCAGCGGGGACGATATGCTGGAAGTGCCGCATCATGCGCTGGCGGATGCGCGCCTGTTTGCCGGCCAGGTCGAGCGCGCCTGCATGGCCTGAGCATTGCAACCGGGGGTTGCGCGGGCCTGACGACGAAAACCCGCCGGCTAGCGCGATGGGACCCTCTGCATGACTCAGCCATGGCCGCTCCCCTGGGAGCCCGACCCGCAGTACCGCAAGCGTGTGGCGTATTTCTCCATGGAGTACGCCATCGATCAGCCACTGAAGATCTATTCAGGCGGGTTGGGATTTCTCGCCGGCTCCCATATGCGCAGCGCCTTCGATCTGCGGCAGAACCTGATCGGCATCGGCATGCTGTGGAAGAACGGCTATTACGATCAGGTCCGCCATGACGATCAGAGCATGCGCGTGCAGTTCCAGAAGAAGTACTACCCGTTCCTGGTCGACACCGGCATCTGCGTTTCAGTCACCGTCAATGGTCACCCGGTCTGGGTCAAGGCCCTGCTGTTGCCGCCGGAGGTCTTCGGTACCGCTCCCCTCTATCTGCTGACCACCGACATTCCCGAGAATGACTATCTGGCGCAGACCATCACCCACCGCCTGTATGATACCGAGCCGTCCACCCGCATCGCCCAGAGCATCGTGCTGGGGCTGGGTGGCGCCCAGGTGGTGGAGCGACTCGGTGGCGCGGATGTCTACCACCTGAATGAATCCCATGGCCTGCCGCTGGCATTTCACCTGATGACGCGCCTGCAGGATAGCCAGGCGGTGCGCCGCCGCGTCGTCTTCACCACCCATACTCCCGAGAAGGCCGGCAATCCCGAACACGAGCTGGATTTTCTGCGGCAGATGGGCTTTTTTGGCGAGCTGTCCGAGGCGCAGGTGACCGAGCAGACCGGTATGCGTGGTCCGCGTTTCAGTCACACCCTGGCAGCCCTGCGCCTCGCCGGTCGAGCCAATGGCGTCTCGCGGCTGCACGGGGAGGTCGCCAATCGCATGTGGGGCGACGAGCCGGGGATCTGCCCGATCAGCTCGGTGACCAATGCTCAGAATGCGCGGTTCTGGCAGGACGAGGTTTTGCGTCAGGCACTGGCGCGGGATGATGACGCCGCCCTGGTCCGCCGCAAACGGGAGCTCAAGCGCCAGCTGTTCCAGGTGGTGGCGGACCAGACCGGCAAACTGTTCAACCCCGAGGTGCTGACCATCGTCTGGGCCAGGCGCTTCGCTGCCTACAAGCGGGCCGATCTATTGCTGCATGATCTTTACCGCTTTGCCCGGCTGATCGAGCAGAGCGAGCGCCCGGTACAGCTGATCTGGGCCGGCAAGCCCTTCCCCTTCGATCAGGCCGCCATCGAGCTGTTCAATCGGCTGATACGGCTGTCCTACAAGACCGCGCGCTGCGCGGTGCTGACCGGCTATGAACTCCAGTTGTCGCGGTTGCTCAAACAGGGCGCGGATGTGTGGCTGAACACTCCCCGACGGCTGCGCGAGGCATCCGGCACCAGCGGCATGACCGCAGCGATGAATGGCGCGGTGAACCTGTCGGTCGGCGATGGCTGGGTGCCCGAGTTCGCCCGCGACGGGCACAATTGCCTGCTGATACCCGATGCCGATCCCACCCTGGATGCCGCCGGGCAGGACGCGGTGGACTATTCTCAGTTGATGAACATCCTCGAACATCAGGTCCGCCCCTGGTATTACGACCAGCACGAGCGCTGGCTGGCGTTGGTGAAACAGGGCATGCGCGACGTGCTGCCCCGCTTCGATTCCGATCGGATGGCAGACGAGTATTATTGGACAATGTATGAGCAATGAGCTCCGGAGGCGAACATGGCAACGGGCTGGGCGCAGGACGGTGCGGTACAGGATCAGATCGACGACACCATCAATGATGCGGTCGAGCGGGCCCGCAGCAGGCTGCCGGCGGGTGAGAGCCGCAGCCACTGCGAGGAATGCGGTGAAGCCATTCCTGAAGCACGCCGGAAAGCCGTGCCGGGAGTACGGTTGTGTGTGCCCTGTCAGGCTGCCCGGGATCGCGAGCAGCAGGAGGCCGGCGGCTACAACCGCCGTGGCAGCAAGGACAGCCAGCTCCGTTGATGAGTCCACAGCACAAGGCATCACCCATGAACCCTGATCAGGACCAACCGGCGGTGTCGCTGACCGGCCGCGAGCCGCTGTTCATGGTGATGAATGCCGGCTCGGGCAAACATGACAGCACCCAGATCCAGACGACCATTCAGGCCGCCTGCGAACAAGCCGGCCGCCGTTGCCAGCTGCTGTTGGTGGATCGGGGCAGCGAGCTGCAGCGCGCTGCCGAACGGGCCGTGCAACTGGCCCGGGAACAGGCCGGGGCGGTGGTCGCCGTGGGGGGTGACGGCACCCTGCATGCGGTCTGTCAGGCGGTGGTCGGCCAGCAGGTGCCTTTCGGCGTACTGCCACAGGGCACCTTCAACTATTTCGGCCGCGCCCACGGCATTTCCCAGGAC
Organism: Candidatus Pseudomonas excrementavium; assembly: GCA_019116555.1. Lineage (GTDB taxonomy): Bacteria > Pseudomonadota > Gammaproteobacteria > Pseudomonadales > Pseudomonadaceae > Halopseudomonas > Halopseudomonas excrementavium. The sequence continues at coordinate 5,494 of DXBL01000315.1, read as the reverse complement.
CTTGAACAGGCATTGCAGCAATTGTTCGATGCGCGGCTGACCCATATCAGCCTGGGCCGGCTCAATAGTCGCTATTTCCTGGTCAATGCCAGTCTCGGACTGTATCCCCGGCTGCTGGAAGATCGTGAAGCCTACAAGCAGCGTTATGGCCGCAGCCGCCTGGTGGCCCTGTGGTCGGCACTGATGACCCTGGCCCGGGCGCACCGGCAGCTGCATATCCAACTGGATTATGCCGGCCGGCACCGGCAATTGCGCACGCCGACTCTGGTGGTCTGCAACAACCCGTTGCAACTGGAACACATCGGCATCGATCCGCAGTTGCCGGCGGATAGTGACCATCTGGTCGCCCTGGCGTCACGGCCGGTGGGCACGCTGGCGCTGTATGGTCTGTTGCTGAGGGGGCTGCTGAGCCGCATGGGCGAGGCGGAGCAGGTCTCCAGCATCGGTTTCGAGCGGATGACCGTACACCTCGGCCGGGGCCCTCGGCTGGTCAAGGTCGCCATGGACGGGGAAATCTTCCGCATGCGCACGCCGCTGGAATTCAGCATCGCCGCCCAGTCATTGCCGCTGCTGATTCCCCGTACTGCCCCACCACCGGACCACCCATGAACAGAATCCTGCATCTGTCGGACCTGCACTTCGGCACCGAAGAGCCGGCGGTGGCCCAGGCGCTGCTGCAGTTGGCCGAGGAGCAGCAGCCGAGCCTGTGCCTGCTCAGCGGCGATATCACCCAGCGCGCACGGCGTAGCCAGTTCGCCGCGGCCGATGCCTTCGTTCGCCAACTGCCGGCGCCGGTGCTGGCGATCCCCGGTAACCATGACCTGCCGCTGTTCAACCTGCCGCTGCGGCTGCTCGATCCCTATGGCAACTATCGGCGGGTGTTCGGCGAGTCACTGGAGCCCCAGCTTTCCCGGGCCGACCTGCTGGTCATCGGTGTCAACAGCACGCGCGCGGCGCGGCACAAGAACGGGGAGGTATCCAACCGGCAGATCCAGCGGGTAGCGCAACAGCTGCAGCAGGCACGGGCGGGTCAGCTGCGGGTGGTCATGCTGCATCATCCGGTCTGCGCAATTCAGCCATCGGATCTGGCCAACCTGTTGATCGGGCGCGAGCAGGCAGTGCCGGCCTGGGTCGATGCGGGAATGGATCTGCTGCTGGCCGGGCATATCCATCTGCCCTACCGGATGCCGCTCACCGGCAGCGGTCAGCGTCGGGCCTGGGCGCTGCAGGCCGGCACCGGGGTATCGCAGCGGGTGCGCGGCAGCATCCCCAACTCGGTCAACTTCATCGAATACGGGGCGGTCGGCGGTCAGCGCTGGTGCCAGGTCACACGCTGGGACTATGCCTTCGAACAGACGCGCTTTCTGGCGGTGGAACAGCAGTCGCTGCCGCTGGACGGCAGCGACTGAACATCACACCTCGGCGTTGTGGTAAATGTTCTGTACGTCTTCCACATCGTTGAGCATATCGATGAAGCGTTCGAACATCGGCATGTCCTCTTCGCTGATCGGCGTCGAGGTCTGGGGCAGGAACTGAATCTCGTCCACCTCGAATTCGATCTCACCCAGGGTATCGGTCAGCGCCTGACGCGCCTTGGCATACTCGGTGTTCGGGGTGAACACGGTGATGATGCCGTTCTCGTTCTCGATGTCGGTCACGTCCACATCCGCTATCATCAAGGCCTCCAGCACCGCCTCCTCGTCATCGCCCCTGAAAGCGAGGATAGCGCAATGATCGAACATGTGGCTGACGCTGCCGGGGGTGCCCATCTTGCACTTGGTCTTGGTGAAGCAGTGGCGCACGTCGGCAATGGTGCGGTTGGGGTTATCGGTCAGGCAATCGACGATGACGATACAGTTGCCCGGGCCGAAACCTTCATAGCGGGCCACGGCGAAATCCTCGCCACCACCACCCTTGGCCTTGTCGATGGCCTTATCGATGACATGGCCCGGCACCTGGTCTTTCTTCGCACGCTCGATCAGCCCGCGCAGGCTCAGGTTGCCGTTGGGGTCGACACCGCCGGACTTGGCGCAAACATAGATCTCACGGGCGTACTTGCTGTAGATCTTGGTTTTGGCATCGGCCGTTTTGGCCATGGATTCTTTGCGGTTTTGGTAAGCGCGTCCCATCGTGCAGCCCCGATCAATTCAGAAAAGGCGGATTTTACGCCAGTTGATCGGGAAGTTGATGGTTTTTTACCCGCCGGTCCCGCAGATAAAGCTGGAACCCAAGCCGTTGGCTCCAGTCTGACCCTGTAACATCCTGTCAAATATCGAGATCCGTCATGCCTTTTGCTGGGTTGATCAGGTCGGCGTTGCTGTTGAGCCTGACGCTGCTGATCCTGATGCTGCAAGGTTGTGACCGCTGGCCGGCCGACCCACGCGATTCCCTGGCCACCGCCATCGAGCGCGGCACGCTGAAAGTCGGCGTGGTGGCCAACCCGCCCTGGGTCGAGGTAACCGATCCGGCGGCTCCCGCCGGCCTGGAAAGTCAGCTGGTAACCGAATTTGCCCGGGAACGAGGCATGACCGTCGACTGGCGCACCGGCGGTATGGAAGAGCAGATCGAAGCCCTGAAATCATTCGAGCTGGATCTGCTGATCGGCGGCTTCACTGCTGCCAACCCCTGGAAAACCGAAGTCGGCAACTCCTTTCCCTATTACACCGAGCGGGTCCTGATCGGCAGCGCGCAGGCACCGCCCACCGCCATCGACGGCCAGACGATCTCGATACTGCCGGACACCAACCTGACCCCGCTGTTGCTCAAGCAAAACGCCATCAGCGATGTGCGCGAAACCCTGGTCGACAGCCCCAACCCGGTGGCCGCGCCCCAGTGGCGGCTCAGCGGACTGGGGCTCAACCATTCCGAGATCGAACTGGCCAAGCACAAGCATGTGCTGTTGACCCCGCCCGGGGAAAACGCCCTGCTGATGGAGCTGGAACGGTTCCTGTTCCGCAATCGCGATGAACAACAGCTCGCCACACGCCTGTGGCAGGAGGCGCAGCCGTGAAGATTCGCCAGGGTTATGACCTCCCCGCAGACAAGGAACGGCTGCTGCGCCGCACCATCCGACTGGAATGGATTTCCATGTTCTTCTCGCTGACCATCGTCATCGCCATGTACCTGACCATGGGTTCGTCCCAGGCCATGAAAATGGCGCTGTTCGAGGATCTGCTGGCCTTCGTGCCGCCAGCCGCCTTCCTGCTGGCGATGCGGTTGCGGCGGCGCTCGCCGGATGAAAACCACCCCTATGGCTACAGCCGTGCCATATTGCTGGCCTTTCTTGCAGCGTCGGTGGCCATTGTCATGTTCGGCCTGTTCATGCTGGTGGACTCTGCCTCGTCTCTGTTCAAGCGCGAGCACCCGAGCATCGGTCATTTCCAGCTGTTCGACTGGCAGTACCAGATCTGGGCCGGCTGGGTCATGATCGCCGCGCTGGTGTACGCGATGATTGCGCCGGTAATCCTCGGGCACATGAAGATGCCGCTGGCCAAGGCGTTGCATGAAAGCACCCTGTATGCCGATGCCGACATGAACAAGGCCGACTGGATGACCTCAGCGGCCGCCATCATCGGCATTATCGGCATCGGCCTGGGCTTCTGGTGGGCCGATGCGGTCGCCGCCGCGGTCATCTCGCTGGATGTGCTGAAGGATGGCATCACCCATGTGCGCAAGGCCATGTTCAACCTGATGGATCAACGCCCTACCGAAATCGTCGGCAACCAGCCTCTGGGGCTGGAGGAAAAGATTGCCGAGCTGCTGTTGCGCGAGCCGGACATCCAGGATGTAGCCTCCCGGCTGCGTGAAGAGGGTCACATCATCGGTGGCGAAATATTCGTGGTGCTGGCCCCCGGTCAAACCAATGTGGCACGCCGGGTACAGGAAATAGCCGAACAGGCCTGTACCCTCGATTGGCGGCTCTACGATTTGATCGTGATGCCGCTGGAAACCATAGAACGCTGAGAGAATCCTGTCATGTGGAACCCTACGCCCTCACGCCTGCAATCGCCCTCCACCAGCTCGACATTCTGGTGGTGCCGGCCGTTCGCCGCGCCCAGCGCGCCGGTATCCCCGGCCCGCCGGACCCGGCCGCTACCGGCGTGGCGCAAGAAGGCATTGCTGTAGCCAATTCGGCTGCTGCTGCGGTCTGAGGCTGCGTGCTATCATGCGCGCCGGCAGGGTCACCCCATGCCGATGCCGTCCTTCACCCAGCAGAGCAGGTCAGTTCCTCCGTGCAATCCCCAGGCGCTTCCCATGACGTGATCATTCTCGGCGCCGGCGCCTCCGGCTTGATGTGCGCCGCCACAGCCGCCCAGCGTGGACGTCGGGTCCTGGTGCTGGAACGGGCCAACAAGGTTGGCAAGAAGATCCTGATGTCCGGCGGCGGACGCTGCAATTTCACCAATTATCAGGTCGAGGCAGACAACTTCCTCTCCGCCAACCCGCACTTCTGCAAGGCGGCGCTGAAACGCTACACCCAATGGGACTTCATCGGCATGGTGGAGCGTTACGGCATCGATTATGAGGAGCGTCGGCACAGTCAGCTGTTCTGCCGACAATCCGCGCGGGACATTCTCGACATGCTGCTCGACGAATGCCAGCAGGCCGGCGTGGAGATCCGCACCCATTGCGAATTAGCCGAGGTGCAGACGCTGGAATCGCACAACCTGCGCTACCGGCTCCTTGGCCGGCAGGGGCAGCAGCCGTTCCGGCTGGACTGCCAGTCCCTGGTGGTGGCCACCGGCGCCCTGTCGATTCCCACCCTGGGCGGCAGCGGCATCGGCTACGAGATCGCCAGCCAGTTCGGCTTGCCCCTCGTCCCGCGCCGCGCCGGCCTGGTGCCGTTCATGTTCAGCGATAACATGAAGGCCGTCTGCGAGCGGCTGTCCGGCCTGGCGCTCGAAGTCACCGCCAGCTGCAACGACCAGAGTTTCACCGAGAACCTGCTGTTTACCCACCGCGGCATCAGCGGACCGGCGATCCTGCAGATTTCCAGCTACTGGCACCCCGGCGACACGCTGAGCATCGACCTGCTGCCCGGGCTCGATGCCTTCCAGTGGCTGCGTGAAGCCCGGCAACAGCAGGGTAAGCAATTGTTGAAAACGTTGCTGACCCAGCGGCTGGGCCGGGCGCTGGTGACCGAACTGCAGCAATTGTGGTGGCCCGATGCGCCAGCCAGACCGCTGGCCGATTACAGCGACCGGCAATTGCGCACCGTTGCCGATCAGTTACACCAGTGGCTGCTGAAACCCTCGGCAACCGAAGGCTACCGCACCGCCGAGGTGACCCTGGGTGGTGTGGCCACCGAGGCGGTCAGCTCGAAAACCATGGAGGCCCGCGACTGTCCTGGGCTGTACTTCGTGGGCGAGGTGCTGGATGTCAGTGGTCACCTGGGCGGTTTCAATTTCCAGTGGGCCTGGTCTTCCGGCTACAGCGCTGGCCTCGCCGTCTGACCCGCGACCGACCCCGCCACCCCGCCAGCAGGATCAGCATC
>DXBL01000314.1 GCA_019116555.1 Candidatus Pseudomonas excrementavium | reverse complement strand
GCCCATGTAGTCCACTGCGCTGACCTGTCGTCCCCATTCCAGCATCTCCAGGTTCACCGGCTCCAGGTCGTCGTTACCGACAGCCCGCCCCAGTTGCGCTTCGCGCCGGGCGATGCGTTCGGCCAGGCTGGTGACGCTGAGGGTACCGGAGGCCTGCATGGCGGCCTGCATATCCACCTCGGGAATTGCCTCGACCACCTCATGGCCCAGTTCGGTACACAGCCGAGCCGCGTCCTCCAGTGCATCCAGACATACCTGATCCACCGGCATATCCAGCAGCGGCTGGCGCATCAGGGCGATACGCAGGCGTTCCGGCGCCTGCTGCAGTTGGGCGAAATAGGTGCCTTGTTCGGCACCGCCGAAACCCTGGCCTGGATTGTCCCAGGCCAGCACATCGAGCAGCGCCGCCGAGTCACGCACACTGCGGCTGATCACATGCTGTGCCGACAGCAGGCCACGCGCTCCACCTGCAGCGTCGCCGATCGGTACCAGATCACGGCTCGGCTTGAGACCGAACAGCCCGCAGGACGACGCTGGCAGCCGGATCGAACCGCCGCCATCGCTGGCATGCGCCACCGGCAGAATACCGGCGGCTACCGCAGCCGCCGCACCACCGGATGATCCGCCGGCACTGTGATCGAGATTCCAGGGGTTGCGCGTATCGCCGAACAGAGTGCCTTCGGTGGAGGGGTTGTTACCGAACTCGGGGCTGTTGGTCTTGCCGAAGATCACCAGTCCGGCCTGGCGCGCCTTGCGCACATAGGGGTCGTCCGTGGCCGCTTTCGCCTCGCGGAAGAAACGCGAGCCGTGGGTAGTGACGGTATCGGCCATGCTGATGCCCAGGTCCTTGAGCAGGAAGGGCACACCGCGGAAGGGCCCATCAGGGATGGTCGAGCCGGCCAGTCTGCGCGCGGCTTCATAATGCTTGATGACTACTGCGTTGATGCTGGGGTTGACCTGTTCGGTACGGGCGATCGCCAGCTCCAGCAGCTCGGCGGGGCTGACCTCACCCGCACGCACCAATCGGGCCAGTTCCAGCGCATCACAACGCCGGTACTCATCGAAGCGCATACCGCCGGCCGCCAACGCGGACAGGGGTCGCAGGTTCAGCGCGGCACCAGCGGCCAGCCAGGCGGCTCCCTGGATAAGCTGCCGTCGTGTTATCCCGGACATCGGGTACTCCTTGTTCTTATTGTGTCGTTATCGTCAGGGTTGAAAGGCGACGAATCTCTCCTGCAGGGTCGCCTGCGGTGTATCGCAGCGCTCGACCTGCAGTGTCATCTGCAGTCCAGGCAACTGTTGCAGAGCTGCTGGCAGCGGCTCGCTGCGATCAAGCCAGTCCAACCATAGCAAGGCATTACATGGCAGCGGGTATCGCGGATCGTTGTCGAGCAGGTCCAGACGCATCCCATAAAGATCAGTGCGGGTAGCGGCCAATTCTTCAGCCAGTCGCTGCGCCAATGCCAACAACGTCTCCTGGTCCTGTTCCAACATCAGGACGCGGCTGTCCAGCCGGCCTGCCGGGACCGCTTGCGCAGGCGTGATCAATATATGCCGCCGCACGCCGGCGACCCGAATCCGCTCCGGGTCCATGAATTGCAATTCATCATCCATGACCAGCTGCCGGGAGCGGGAGCCCATGACATCCACATCATCCAGATAGGCAGGAGCCTCGAATTCGCTGATGCAATCGAAATCGAGCTCCGGATGGTCCGTCAGGTGGTTGCGGGTGTAACCCAGAAAAGGGAAGTGCCGCATGGCCAGCCAGCAATGGGTGGTTTCGTAGTAATCACGAAACCCGGCGCGATCCAGATCGGCACGCCGCGATACGAGAGAGACTGCTTTCATCCTGTTCCCTACCAGGTAAATGCAGGGTTCGGGCGACAGACCATCCGCCGCCCTGACCTGCGGAAAAAACACTGCCTATTCGGCCGTTGCGCTATACCAGCCGACCAGCACCAGATAACGGCCCACCCGCTGGATGAGCGCGGTCTTGTTCTCGACCTGCTGGGTCGCCGGGTTGCGCCACTGGTAGCTGAACTCGCCATTATCACGGTCACGCATCTGCTTGAGCAGCGGCTCGCCGAGGGGCTCACCGGCATGGTCATCGACGTTGTCGAAGCGGCTGCCAACCAGGCCGCGATTGTAGCCGTGGGCGACGAAACGCTCGGTCTCGCTGTCGATGATCACCGGATAGGTGTCGTCCTGGTAGAACTGGGCATCCAGCTGATTGATCTGGAGGATGGTCTGGTCGGCATCGTCGGCCAGTGCCGCGGTAACCCGTTCCAGCATGTTCTTCGCGTCGGCGGGGTCGGAACGAGGGAGGTAGTAGCCCACGGCGAGAATGTGCTCATCGAGGATCTGATAGAAGGCTTTCTTGCGCTCCACCCGGCCCAGCCGCCAGTTGACCCAGCGATACTCGCCTTCCTGGATGCTGCCGGTCACCGGCTGCGCCAGTACCGCCTGGAAGCCCAGCCGCAGCTGGTCATCCAGCAAGGGCGAGATATCCCGGCCGATCAGTTTGCGCGATGGGCCGCCGCTGGCCAGCATGGTGCCGTTGCGATCGACCACGAATACATAGAGTCCTTCTTCGGAAAACGGCCCGACTCGGCTGAAGGCGGCAAAGGCGCGCTCGCCCTGCTCTTCGTAATAGGCGACTGCCCGTTCCAGCAGGGCGCGGGCGCGCTGCTCATCGCTCTTCGTGGTGGCGGCAACCAGCACGCCGCAGAACAGCGCAGACAACAGCAGGCCGCCAGCCAGCCACTTCTTCATTGGTGTCATCAGCAACTCCAATCCGTCACAGGGTAAACCAGACCGTAGGCCATGCCGTGGGCCGACAGCATCGTCCGTTCGGACGTGCGCCATGGAAAAGGCCGCCCGAAGGCGGCCTGGTTCAACGCTGTAACAGTCAGCGATTGTCGACAGTGATGAACTCGCGCAGTTCTTTCGTTTCTGCCGGCAGATCGGCTTCATCGGTATAGAACTGGGCATACCACTCGCGCAGTTGGTAGATGGGGCCATCCCCTTCGGCCAGCACCGGGTTGTCCACCGGCCGCTTGGTGCTCCAGATATCCACATCCTGGTAGAAGGAGGTGCGGTTCTGCTGCACATAATC
>DXBL01000313.1 GCA_019116555.1 Candidatus Pseudomonas excrementavium | reverse complement strand
CCCTGCCGTTCAAGGTGCTGGGAGTGGTGCTGGTTTCGATCTTCATCTCGGTACTGATCGAGTGGGCCGGGATCTATTTTGCATGGTGGAGCTTGCCCGGTGCGGATCATGCCGAATACGTGATGCGGCAGGAGATGCGCTGGCTGGACAGCAACTTTTCCCGCTCCTTGCTGGTGTCGGACCCGGTCATCTTTTCCGGTCAGGCATTGGCGGCAGTGAATGAGTGGCTGTTTGTCCGAAGTGGCATAGCCGAGTGGGCATTGAATGCCGATAGTTCGGGCTGGGTTGGCAGGCTCAAGGAGTATGCCCTGGCAGCCATGTACGTCACCCTGATGACCCTGACCCGCTGTGTCATTCTCCTGTTGACCTGCCCGCTGTTCCTGCTGGCTGCGCTGGTGGGGCTGGTCGACGGGCTGGTGCTTCGCGATCTGCGGCGCTTCGGTGCTGGCCGGGAGAGCGCTTTCATCTACCACCACGCCAAGCGCACCGTGATTCCGGTGTTTCTGCTCGGCTGGCTGGTTTACCTGAGCCTGCCGTTTGCTATCCACCCCAACCTGTTCCTGTTGCCTTGTGCCGCCTTGTTCGGGCTGCTCATTGCGATTGCGACCAGCACCTTCAAGAAATACCTCTGACCGGAAAAACCGGTGTTCTTCAGACTGCCTTCGGCTCCCATTAAAACCCCTTGCTCCGCGCTTAATGTTCTCTATCGCATTGCTCCCCCTGAGCTTTGACACTGTCGCAAAGCATAACGCCGGGGGTTACTTGGCACATGTCCCTTATCAAACCGTTTTTTCTGTTACTGGCCACGCCGCTCGCGATGGCCAGTCCTGCCTGGGCATCAGAGCCCTATGACGAGATCCAGCGTCGCGACCTTGCGCTGATCCAGATTCAGCTCGAACAGGTTGTGACTGTGCTGGAGCGTCTGGAAGCAAGGCAGGCCATCCAGGCAGGGGGTGTGGACGTGTATCTGGACGTACCGCGGGCTCGCGATGATGTGCGTGCTATTCAGCGTGGACTGGATGATTACCTGTCACCCAGGCGTATGCCACCTCGTCACCTCGGCGCTATTGAAGGTGACGTGGTTGGGAACTACCTGGAGAGGCGGCCGTGACCACTGAGGAGGCCTTCAAGGCAGGTTCCGGCTTTAACTCGGTCGATGTCTGGGGACTGATAGTTGGCGTTGGTTGCGTCGTGGTTTTGATGATTGCCGGCTGGATTCTTGTTTCTACATATCGTGGCTGGGCCAAGAGCAATCTGGGCGGAGATGAAGCCGTGCATGCGGCTATCAAGGCGACGCTCATCGTTGTGGTGACGTTCTGGATTCTGCTGTCTTGAGAATCGTTTTTTCAACTCTGATACGACCCGTAAGGAGTAGTTCATGAAACTTGACCGAAAATTAAAACAAGTTGGTGTGAAAGTTTCACAAAGCCTGATTCTGGCTGGTGCAGGTGTGGGCCAGGGTTTCGCTCAAGGCTTACCGACCATGGATGCACCCAGTCAGGTCGGTGGTGGCGGGCTCCTGGCAACAGCGCAGGGGTACGTTTATGACGGCGCAATCCTGATTGGCTTGGTCTTGTGTGTGGTGGCGTTCATGGTCGTGGCCTCATCTTCAGTCGCCTCCTTCAAGGAGGCACGGGAGCGGGAAACCTGGGGCAAATTTGCAGTGACAGCCATGGTTGGTGTGGTGTTGATCGTTGCGGTGGTCTGGCTGGCGACAGTAGCAGCGCCCATTCTGTCCCAGTAACAGAGCCGGAGACCAACATGGCCAATAACATCAGCTGGGTTCCCAAGCGTTTGAATGCTGCGCCGGTGGTGTTCAGGGGTATGACCGGGAAGGAAGTGGTCACGGTGACACTGGCTGGTCTCTGCGTATTTACGCCACTGGGCATTATCGCAGCAGTGCTCTCGGGCGCTATTGCGATGGTGCCTACCGTGGCATTTTTTGGCGCCGGAGTGACGCTCTTCTTCGGTGGCACCATCATGCGGCGGTTGCGCCGGGGCAGACCGACATCGCTCATGTACCGACAGCTGCAATTCAAACTGGCGGGCAAGGGGTTTCCAACGATGGAGAAGTTGATCACGCATTCTACGAACTACAGCATCCGGAGAAACCCCACGCTCAAGCCTGGGCAGAGGAGGCTGTGATGTCTCGCTACCGTAACGCCAATGCTTCGCGAGACGCGCATATCACCACTCTGAGGGCGCTTTGTGCCGTACTTGTTCTAGCTTGTGCCGCCATGTGGTGGGGTTGGTATCAGGCTCCCAAAGACCTGACCATCAGTATCCCGCCCGATCTGCGTAGTGGCTCTACACAGAAGTGGTGGGAAGTACCGCCCTCTACCGTTTACGCCTTCAGCTTCTATATCTGGCAGCAGCTCAACCGCTGGACAGTCAACGGGGAGGTTGACTATCAGCGCAACATTCATGGCTTACAGGCCTTCTTTACTCCGTCTTGCCGTATCGCGCTGTCCAGCGAGTATGACGCACGCCGTAATCGTGGCGAATTGCGTGGGCGTGTCCGGGGCGTTTTTGAGGTGCCCGGCAGAGGATACCGTGCCGAAGCGATCAAGATCCTGGGGCAGGATACCTGGGTTGCGGATCTGGATCTGGTTATCAATGAGCAGTACGGCGGCGTGGATGTACGGGATGTGTATATCCGCTACCCGCTGCGCGTGGTGCGCGCGGATATGGATCGCGAGCAGAACCCATTCGGGCTGCAGATTGATTGCTTTGAGGGTAAGCCGCAGCGTCTGACCATGCCGGGAGACACGCCATGAAAGCCTGGTGCTTGTTGAGCAAAGCGCTGTGCGGGGTATTGCTACTTTCCCCGATGGCCAATGCTATCGAACTGATGGTGTGGGATAGAACACCCTTGGCCATTGATCTGCCGGTAGGCACTGAACGACTGGTGGTGCTAGACAGAAACGTATCTGTTGGTCTGCCGCAGAGTATTGCACAGAGCGATGTGCTGCGCGTGCAGTCAACAGGCGGGGTGCTCTACCTCAAGGCGCAGGAGGCATTTGATACACAGCGGGTGCAATTACGGGATGAGTCGACAGGAGAAATCCTGCTGGTAGACCTGACGGCGAAGACCGGTGCCTCCGCGGAGCAGATTCAGGTGGTCAATGCTGAACCTCGTAATGCTGATGCGGTTCGGGGCGTAGATAATGAGTCCATTCAAGAAAAACGCGCACCGCTGCCGGTGTTGTTGACGCGTTTCGCTGCCCAGTCATTGTATTCGCCGTTGCGAGTGATTGAGCCGGTAGCGGGCATCAACCGTGTTGCCATGCAGCTGCCGCAGTCACTCAGCAACCTGTTACCCGCGTTGCCGGTAGCCGCCACACCTATCGCAGCATGGAGCCTGGACGGGCTGCATGTTACTGCAATTGAACTGCGTAACCAGGACCCGCACCGTGCATTCGCACTTGATCCACGCTACCTGCAAGGTGCGCTGGTGGCGGCGACATTCATGCATCCAAGCATTGGCGTGCAGGGGCAGGTGGATGACACGACCACTGTAATCATCGTCACCCGGGGTTCCCTGGCAGAGCGCCTGCACCTGCCTCGCATCCAGCCTGTCGGTAAGGAGGGTTGAGATGGCCATGGCACTGAAAAGCAACGGCTTCCTGAAAATTCTGGTTCCGGCTGTATTGGTGATTGTTCTGCTGATCGTTGTTATGGCCAATGGTGGCGATAACGACGCAGGGCGGTCGCATCAGCTCTCCGACACCGCGCTGGAACTCAAACCCGAAGAGTTGAAACTGCTGGGTGTGGAGGGCGATACGCCACAGGATACCGTCGCCACCCTCGTAGGCCGGGTGAGGATGATGGAGCAGGACCTGGAGGGCACGCGATCTGAAAGCCAGCAATTGGCAGATCAGAACCGGAAGCTGACCGAGCAGAACAGACATGTTGACCGAAAGCTCGAAACGCTGATGCAGCAGGAGCGCCGTCGGATGGAAGATGCCCAGCGCATCCGCGAGCAGTCCTTGCTGAGCCGTTTCGAGCAGCAGTTTGATCAGTTGAAGAACAATTACGTCAGAGAAACCGGTACTGGCGAGCATGGACGTATGCCGATTGGTAGTGGATGGGGTGATACCGGTCAGGGTTCAGCAAGCCCGGTTGTCTGGGTTAGACCCATGGATGGGGAGCAAGCGCAGACAGGGCGAAATCAGGGCAAGTGGTCGTTTCCATCTTCCTTCGCTGACGAGGCAGGACTGCTCGCCGATTCTGTGAGTAGAGGTGCATCAAGCCTGGAGTCCAGGGCTACCGGCCAGCCCGATGCTGCGTTGCTGGAACCGGTGTACACCGTACCGGCCAACGCTACCTTGATGGGGTCGCTCGGCATGACGGCATTGATTGGTCGTGTGCCGGTGAACGGCACTGTCAGTGATCCGTATCCGTTCAAGGTGATCATCGGCAAGGATAACCTCACGGCAAACCACATTGAGATACCCGAGGTTCACTCGGCCATCGTCAGTGGTACGGCAACCGGCGACTGGACGTTGTCGTGTGTGAGAGGTGCCATTACCTCGATGACCTTTGTCTTTGAGGATGGAACTGTCCGTACCATTCCCCAGCCTGCTACGGGTAACCTCTCACGAACGCGATCCAGTGATGACGTGCTGGGTTATATCTCCGACCCCTATGGGATTCCTTGTGTCAGTGGCATCCGTCGCAGCAATGCCAAGGAGTATCTGGGTAGCCGCGCACTGATTACAGCGGCGGGGGCGGCTGTCGCATCAAGCCTGATTGATGAGTCGACAGGCGTCGCCACTATCAACACTGATGGCTCGGTATCCACAGCCATCACCGGAAACCAAGCTGCTGCCTCAGTGCTGACTAACGGTATTTCCGATATCTCCGACTGGGTTAACCGGTTATACGGCGAAGCATTTGCAGCCGTGTACGTACAACCCGGCGTCCAGGTTGCTGTGCATATCGAGCAGTCTCTGGAAATCGACTATGACCAGGCGGGCCGCAAGGTGCGCCATCAGACACCTGCGGGGGTCTTCAATGAGCTTCCCTAATAGCCTTGTTGTGATCTTGCTGGTAGTGGCACTGACCGGATGCGCCACATCCAAGGAGGAGCTGATGCCGCATGGCGGCCAGACAATGCAGGATATCTGGCGCCAATCTGCTGGCGGCAATAGTGGTGACAATCTGAGTCAGCAAGCGCTGCTTGATGCCCGGTCGGATTTACGTCGCCCCATCGGTGACCAGCATATGGTGGAGCAGCGGATTCAGTACACCCGCAATGCGGCAAATGAAATCTACAGTCAGTTTGCACGCCTGCCCAATCCCGACCTGGTCATGTACGTCTTTCCTCACGTGGCCGGAGGGGAACCGGTTCCCGTACCGGGCTACTCCACGGTGTTTCCACTGTACACCATGCCTGAATACGCCATGCCGGGTGAGATGGCCATCCCGGACATGGATACACTCGACCGCCCGATAAGGAGGCCCTGATGACCGGACTGAATGGGATCATGGCGAGATTCTACTCGTCCAGGACAGACCGGCAGGAAGCCCGCTCGGAGCCGGACGCTTCAGTGAACATGAGCCAGGTTGAGGGCCTGCTGACCGATGAAGCGAACCAGCGGCTGGTACTGCCACGTGGCAAACCCACGACCATGGAGGCACTGCGCCGGATGTACCGGCGTGCTCCCAGCTTCGCCAGTCGACTCCCATGGGTTGAGTATCTGGAGGAGTCTGGGTGCTTTCTCTTGGAAGATGGCAAGTCGGTGGGGATAGTCGCTGAGGTTGTTCCCATCCCTACGGAAGGCCGTTCGCCGGAATCACTGGAGCAGCTGCGCGATCAGATTGAGGCTGCCTTGCAGGACAGTCTGCCGGAAGAGGATGACTACCCCTGGGTGCTGCAGATGTATGTCAGTGACGATACCGATCCCCGGTCAGATATTGCTGCAATACAGGCATACATCAAGCCGGCGGTGCGTCAGAGTCCTTTCACGCAGGACTGGCTGGAAAATATGGAGCGGCACCTGACGGCTATTTCCCGGCCAGGTGGTCTTTTTGTCGATGAAATCGTCACCCAGGCGGAGTGGCGCGGACATACGAGAAGAACTCGGCTGGTGCTGTATCGCTGGCTGCCGGAGCACACCAAAAAAGGCAAAAAGCGCATTGGTGACCGCAAGCGCTCGCTGAATCCCGAGGCGGCCGCAAACCATGTCTATGATCGGCTCAAAGGCAGCCTGGGGACCGCCGGCTTGCGTATGAAACGCTACAACGGTGCGGACTTCCACAGCTGGATGATGCCCTGGTTCAATCCGCGTCCGCGACTGTCGCCGGACAATCCCAGAGCATTCCATGACTGCTTCAGATACCCCGAGCAGCCTTCCTGGTCATATGACCTGGCGGAAGGTTTGCTGGCATCCAGCCCCCGTGGTGATGCGGATGCGGGCCTGTGGTATTTCGATGGAATGCCGCACTGTGTAGTGCCGGTTGAGGAATTGAGAACGCCGCCGAAACTGGGACATTTGACCGGTGAGTTACCCCGTGGTGACTCTCACGCGCGCAATGCTCTGTTTGATCATATGCCGGAGGGCACGGTGGCCTGCCTGACGATTATCGCCACACCGCAGGAGCCGCTGGAAGCCCATATCAATGCCTTGCGTCAGAAAGCCATTGGCGACTCGGTACTGGCTGCCAGTGTTCGTCATGACTGTGATAAAGCACGGGATATGCTGAGCGAGAGCCACAAGCTGTATCAGGGAAACCTGGTGTTCTTTGTCCGTGGCTGTACCGATGTAGAGCTGGATACCCGGCTGCTGCAGCTCTGTACCCAGCTCATCAACGCGAATCTCAAACCGACCGAACTGGAAGATGAAGTCGCGGCGCTGAACAGCTACCTGCGCTGGGTGCCAATGAATTTCCAGCCGGAGCTGGACCGAAAAAACCGCTGGTACACCCAGCTTCAGTTTGTGCAGCACCTCGCTAACCTGGCTCCCGTTTTTGGTCGAGCCCGGGGCACCGGCAATCCGGGGCTGAGCTTCTTCAATCGCGGGGGCGAAACCCTGAGCTTTGATCCGCTGAACCTGGATGATCGGCAGGCCAACGCGCATATGTTGATTTTCGGACCGACCGGCGCGGGCAAATCAGCGACGCTGAATACCATGCTGGCTCAACTGATGGCTGTGCGCAGGCCCCGCCTGTTCATTATTGAGAAGGGCAACAGCTTTGGGCTGTTAGGCCAGTATTTTGAGCGCCTCGGACTGTCGGTTAATCAAGTGCGCTTGTCACCTGGCAGCGGTGTTCGCCTGCCGCCCTTTGCCGAGGCTCACCGGTTGCTGGAGCCGGAAGAGTTGCGTCGCAGGCAGCTGAAGGATATTGAGGCGCGTGCCGCATTGGAAGACGAGCCGGCGGACCTGGAGATTGACGAAGAGGCGGAGGAGGAACGCAATATCCTCGGTGAAATGGAGATCACCGCCAGGCTGATGATCACCGGCGGCGACCCCAAGGAGGAGGCGTTGTTTCGCCGCAGTGACCAGCGCACGGTCCGAGATGCGATTTTCCGCGCGGCACGCAGCGCGGTCAGCGAAGGCCGGCAGTGTCTGACTGAAGATGTCCGGGCCGCTTTTCGTGAGATAGCCCTTCATCCCGACACGCCGGAGCATGGCCGCAGGCGAGCTTATGAAATGGGTGAAGCCATGGGGCTGTATGTTGATGGTTTTGATGGAGAGGTGTTCAACCGGCCTGGAGAGGCGTGGCCTGAGTGCGACGTTACCATTATCGACCTGGCCCATTACGCTGACGGCGGATATACCGCGCAGCTGGCGCTGTCCATCATCTCCATCACCAACGTCATTACCGCTATGGCTGAGCGCGATCAGTACGGTGGTCGTCCCATTGTCCAGGTGATCGATGAA
>DXBL01000312.1 GCA_019116555.1 Candidatus Pseudomonas excrementavium | reverse complement strand
GGTTGAGCTGCTGCTCGGTTACCTGACGCTGCTGAACAAGTGGAACAAGGCCTACAACCTGACCGCAGTGCGCAACCCCGATGAAATGGTGAGTCGCCATCTGCTCGACAGTTTGAGTGTGCTGCCCTTCGTTACCGAGGGGCGCTGGCTGGATGTGGGCAGCGGCGGCGGCATGCCGGGAGTGATCCTGGCGATCATGCGGCCGGACAGTCAATTCACCCTGCTCGACAGCAATGGCAAGAAGACCCGCTTTCTGACCCAGGTCCAACTGGAACTGGGGCTCGGCAACCTGCAGGTGGTCAATAGCCGGGTGGAGGCTTTTGCCCCGGAACAGGTGTTTGACGGTATAGTGTCCAGGGCATTCAGTTCGCTGGCCGATTTCACCAATCTGACTCGCCATCTGAGCGGTCCCGAGACGCAATGGCTGGCCATGAAGGGGCTGTATCCCGACTCCGAACTGCAGGCGCTGGAGGCGGACTTCACCGTTACCCGCAGTGAGGAATTGGCGGTACCCGGTTGCCAGGCCAGCCGGCATCTGCTGATACTGCGACGCACGGCACAAGGTTAAACCCGAGAGGAGATCCCAGTGGGCAAGGTACTGGCAATTGCCAACCAGAAAGGCGGCGTCGGCAAGACCACCACCACGGTGAATCTGGCCGCCTCGCTGGCAGCGACCAAGCGCAAGGTGCTGTTGATCGACCTCGACCCCCAGGGCAATGCGACCATGGGCAGTGGCGTCGACAAGTCGCAGTTGGACAATTCCGTCTATGAATTGCTGACCGATCGCTGCACGCTGGAACAGGCATTGCGCCGCTCCGAGCATGGCGGCTACGACTTGCTGCCGGCCAATGGTGACCTGACTGCCGCGGAAGTCGAGCTGCTGGACTTCAAGATGAAGGAAAGCCGGCTGCGCTATGCACTGGCCAATGTGCGCGAGAAGTACGACTTCATTCTCATCGACTGCCCGCCGTCGCTGAACATGCTCACCATCAACGGTCTGGTCGCCGCCGACGGCGTAATCATCCCCATGCAGTGCGAATACTATGCGCTGGAAGGCCTGTCGGCACTGGTCAACACCATCCAGCGCATCAGTTCGGTGCTCAATCCTTCGCTGCAGATCGAAGGTCTGCTGCGCACCATGTATGATCCGCGCAACAGCCTGACCCGCGAGGTGTCCGAGCAGTTGAGCAGCCACTTCGGCGATCGTCTGTACCAGACGGTCATTCCGCGCAACGTGCGTCTGGCCGAAGCACCGAGTTACGGCATGCCGGTGCTGATGTATGACAAGCAATCACGCGGTGCCGTGGCCTATCTGGCGCTGGCCGGTGAACTGGTCAGGCGTACCCGCAAGGCGGCCAAACAGGCCGCCGCGGTAAACGATTAATCGGAAAAAGGACAGGACAGGCATGGCGGTCAAGAAACGCGGCTTGGGACGGGGACTGGATGCGCTGCTGGGTCAGCCCAATCCCAACGAAAAGACCGAAGGCAGTCAGGATCAGCTGTTGCGTGATCTGCCGGTCGACCTGATTCAGCGTGGCAAATACCAGCCGCGCCGCGACATGGACCCCCAGGCCCTCGAAGAACTGGCCCAGTCGATCAAGGCCCAGGGCGTGATGCAGCCGATCGTGGTCCGCCCCATTGCCGGTGAGCGTTATGAAATCATCGCCGGTGAGCGCCGCTGGCGAGCTACCCAGCAGGCCGGCCTGGACAGCATTCCAGCGGTGATCCGCGAAGTGCCGGACGAAGCCGCCATCGCCATGGCGCTGATCGAAAACATCCAGCGCGAAGATCTCAACCCCATCGAGGAAGCCATCGCCCTGCAGCGCCTGCAGCAGGAATTCGAGCTGACCCAGCAACAGGTCGCCGATGCGGTGGGCAAATCCCGGGTGACCATCACCAACCTGCTGCGCCTGATGTCCCTGCCCGATGATGTCAAGCTGCTGCTCGAGCGCGGCGACATCGAAATGGGCCATGCCCGCGCCCTGCTCGGTCTGCCCGCCGAACAACAGACCGAGGCTGCCCGCCAGGTCGTGGCGCGCGGATTGACCGTGCGCCAGACCGAAGCGCTGGTGCGCCAGTGGCTGAATCCGCGCCGGGACGCCAGCGACATCCGCAGCAACCCGGACATCGACCGGCTGCAACAGGACCTGGCTGAGCGAATCGGCGCCGAAGTGAAGATTCAGCATGGCGCCAAGGGCAAGGGTCGGCTGGTCATCAGCTACAACTCGCTGGATGAACTCGATGGCGTACTCATGCACATTAAGTAACAACTGCGACATTGCGGCGCACCACGGAAATCAACCGCTGTAGTTGAATCGACTACATAATCCACCTATACTCCTCGCGCTATTTTGGCTGGGCAAAAATGCACCAGTGTGTTGCAGTAAGCGCGGTTGACGTCGTCGGAAAGCCAAGAGGGTCGGAATGGACGCGAGAACGCCCAACAAGTCCCCCTTTCACCGAACGCCCGCCTTCCCGGTATTGACACTGCAACTGATCGTGACCTTGGCAGTAGCGCTCGTCCTGTGGGGATTCCAGGGCTGGATAGCAGGCTACTCCGGTCTGTTGGGGGGATTGGTGGCACTGATTCCCAACAGCTATTTCGCCTTTCGGGTGTACCGCTACAGCGGAGCCCGGTCGGCCCGCGCCATCGTCGGAGAGTTTTACTCCGGCGAGGCCGGCAAACTGATACTGACAGCCGTACTGTTCATTGCAGTCTGGCTTGGAGTGAAACCACTGGCGGTCGCAGCGGTATTTGGCGGCTATCTGGCGGTGCTGGCTGTGGGGGCCAGCGCACTTCTCATCGTCAAAGGCTTTCCAAAGCATTAGTGTCTGAGGCAAATATGGCAACCACATCAGCTGAATACATTCAGCATCACTTGCAGAACCTGACCTTCGGTAAGCTACCGGCGGGTTATGAGCGGGCTGACGGCAGCATCGTCGAAGAGACCACCTGGACACTGGCCAGGACCGGTACCGAAGCCGCCGACATGGGATTCATGGCGTTCCACCTGGATACCCTGGGCTGGTCCATCTTCATGGGGCTGATCTTCATCGGCCTGTTCCGTTTTGTTGCCACCCGCGCGACCGTCGACACCCCCAGTGGCTTGCAGAACTTTGTCGAGATCATCGTCGAATTCGTGCAGGGCATCGTCAAGGACACCTTCCACGGTCGCAACCCGCTGATCGCCCCGCTGGCCCTGACCATCTTCGTCTGGGTATTCCTGATGAACTCGCTGAAGTGGATTCCGGTGGACTACATCCCGGGTATCGGCATGGCGCTGGGCCTGGATTACTTCAAGATCGTTCCGACTACCGACCCCAACGGCACCTTCGGTATTTCCATTGCCGTGTTCGCGCTGATCATCTTCTACAGCATCAAGATCAAGGGCGTGGGCGGTTTCACCAAGGAATTGACGCTGACCCCGTTCAATCACTGGGCGCTGATTCCCTTCAACCTGTTCCTTGAGGTGCTGGGTCTGTTGACCAAGCCCCTCAGTCTGGCACTGCGTCTGTTCGGCAACATGTATGCCGGTGAAGTAGTGTTCATCCTGATTGCACTACTGCCCTTCTACGTGCAATGGGCGCTGAACGTGCCGTGGGCAATTTTCCACATTCTGGTGATTCCGCTGCAGGCCTTCATCTTCATGGTGCTGACTGTGGTGTATCTGAGTGCTGCCCATGAGGACAGTCATTAAGCAGCCGGACCCTTGTTCAACCAACGATAAACTTGAACTTACCTTTGATCTCTAGGAGTAATTATGGAACTCGTCATCATCGCTGCCTCTATCATGATCGGTCTGGGCGCCCTGGGTACCGGTATCGGTTTCGCCATCCTCGGTGGCAAACTGCTGGAATCCACAGCGCGTCAGCCTGAGCTGGGCCCGCAGCTGCAAACCAAGACCTTCCTGATGGCTGGTCTGCTCGACGCCGTGCCGATGATCGGTGTCGGTATCGCGATGTACCTGATCTTCGTTGTTGCACCTGGTGTTGCCGGTTAATTCGACTGGTAACGATGAACGGCAGAACGCAGGTTCTGCCGTATCAGTGTTATCCCCAGGACTCAATGAAATAGCACGAGGTAAATCGCTGTGAATATTAATCTGACGCTGCTCGGTCAAACGATTGCCTTCGCTATTTTTGTCTGGTTTACCATGAAGTTCGTATGGCCGCCGATTACCCACGCCATGCAGGAACGCCAGAAAAAAATCGCCGAAGGCCTGGATGCGGCTGGCCGCGCCCAGCGCGACCTGGGGCTTGCCCAGGAAAAAGCCGCCCAGACCCTGCGTGAGACCAAGGAACAGTCTGCCCAGATCATCGAGCAGGCGAACAAGAGTGCCACCCTCATCGTTGAGGAAGCCCGCGAGCAGGCACGTTCCGAAGGTGAACGTCTGATTGCAGCTGCCAAGGCTGAAATCGAGCAGGAAATTAACCGCGCCAAGGACCAACTCCGTACCCAGGTTGCCGCACTGGCGATCAAGGGCGCCGAGCAGGTTCTGGAATCCGAAGTGGACGCTTCGGCCCACAGTGAGCTGGTCAACAAACTGGCCTCACAACTCTAAGCGAGGCGAGCATGGCTACAATCACGACGCTAGCTCGGCCTTACGCAAAAGCGGCTTTCGAGTTTGCTACTTCTGCTGCTGCGCTGGATGCCTGGTCAGGCATGCTGGCTCTGACAGCCGCCGTAGTTGCCGATCCGGTTTTTGTCGAGAGGATGCGCGACCCGGGGCTGACTCGGGACCGCAAGGCCGATGATCTGCTCATGGTGTGCGAAGGTCGAGTGACGGCGGAGTTCGGTAACTTCATCCGTACCCTCGCTGAAAACGACCGTCTGCCCCTGATCCCGGACATCGCCGAGCTCTTTGAGCAGTACAAGGCGGAACACGATCGCAGCATCACCGTCGAGGTGGAATCCGCCTTCGAGCTGACTGACGATCAACAGAAAACGCTGGCAACCGCTTTAACCAAGCGGTTAGACCGCACAGTAACTCCTCATGTGACCATCAACCCGTCTCTGATTGGCGGTGTGTTGATTCGTGCGGGTGACCTGGTCATCGACGGTTCGGTCCGCGGCAAGCTTGCCAAGCTGGCCGAGGCGTTGAAATCCTGATTTGAGGGACATGGCATGCAGCAACTGAATCCTTCCGAAATTAGCGAAATTATCAAGCAGCGCATCGAGAAGCTCGATGTAGACTCACAGGCTCGCAATGTCGGTACTATCGTCAGCGTATCTGACGGTATCGTTCGCATTCACGGTCTGGCAGACGTGATGTACGGGGAAATGATCGAATTCCCCGGTGGTGTCTACGGTATGGCTCTGAACCTGGAGCAAGACTCCGTCGGTGCCGTTATCCTGGGTAACTACCTGACCCTGGCCGAAGGTATGGAAGCCAAGTGCACCGGCCGCATCCTGGAAGTGCCGGTAGGTCCGGAACTGCTGGGCCGCGTAGTGGACGCGCTGGGTAACCCGATCGATGGCAAAGGCCCGATCGAAGCCAAGCTGACTGACGCCGTTGAGAAAGTGGCGCCTGGCGTGATCTGGCGTAAGTCGGTCGACCAGCCGGTACAGACTGGCTACAAGTCGGTAGACGCGATGATCCCGATCGGCCGTGGCCAGCGTGAGCTGATCATCGGTTACCGCCAGATCGGTAAGACCGCCATGGCGATCGACGCGATCATCAACCAGAAAGACAGCGGCATCAAGTGTGTCTACGTCGCGGTGGGTCAGAAGCAGTCGACCATCGCCAACGTGGTGCGCAAGCTGGAAGAGCACGGCGCTCTGTCCAACACCATCATCGTCGCTGCTTCGGCTTCCGAGTCTGCTGCCCTGCAGTTCCTGGCTCCGTATTCCGGCTGCACCATGGGTGAGTTCTTCCGCGACCGCGGTGAAGATGCCCTGATCGTATTCGACGACCTGTCCAAGCAGGCCGTGGCCTACCGTCAGATCTCCCTGCTGCTGCGTCGTCCGCCGGGCCGTGAAGCCTACCCCGGTGACGTGTTCTATCTGCACAGCCGTCTGCTGGAGCGCGCATCCCGCGTATCCGAAGAGTACGTCGAGCAGTTCACCAAGGGCGAAGTGAAAGGCAAGACCGGTTCTTTGACCGCCCTGCCGATCATCGAAACCCAGGCTGGTGACGTGTCCGCCTTCGTTCCGACCAACGTGATCTCCATCACCGACGGTCAGATCTTCCTGGAATCCGACCTGTTCAACTCGGGCATCCGCCCGGCGGTCAACGCCGGTGTATCGGTATCCCGTGTTGGTGGCTCGGCCCAGACCAAGATCATCAAGAAGCTGTCCGGTGGTATCCGTACCGCGCTGGCCCAGTACCGTGAACTGGCGGCCTTTGCCCAGTTCGCTTCCGACCTGGACGAAGCGACCCGCAAACAGCTGGAACACGGTCAGCGCGTGACCGAGCTGATGAAGCAGAAGCAGTACGCTCCGATGTCCGTCGGCGAAATGGCAATCAGCCTGTACGCCGCCGAGAAGGGCTTCCTGACCGACGTCGAGATCGCCAAGATCGGCGCATTCGAGAACGCTCTGCTGGCCTGGTTCAAGCGTGAGAAGGCCGACCTGCTCGCCAAGATCAACGAGAAGGGCGACTACAACGACGAGATCGAAGCCGGTATCAAGTCTGGCATCGAGAACTTCAAGGCGACCCAAAGCTGGTAAGCCGAGGGCGGGATACGGTCTGACCGTGTCCCGCTTCGTGCGATACGGCCACGGGCTAACCTGAAAGGTGTGACATGGCAGGCGCAAAAGAGATTCGCGGTAAAATTTCGAGTATCAAAAGTACTCAGAAGATCACCAGCGCCATGGAAAAGGTGGCGGTCAGCAAGATGCGCAAGGCACAGCAGCGCATGGCGACCAGCCGTCCCTACGCTGAGCGGATTCGTCAGGTCATTGGCCATCTGGCCAATGCCAACCCCGAATATCGCCACCCCTTCATGCAGGAGCGTGAAGTCAAACGGGTTGGTTATATCGTGGTCAGCACGGATCGTGGTCTTTGCGGTGGCTTGAACACCAACCTGTTCAAGGCACTGGTAACAAACATGAAAGAGTGGCGTGACCGTAACGTCGAAACCGAGCTGTGCGTGATCGGCAGCAAGGGTGCTGCGTTTTTCCGCAGCTACGGTGGCAACGTTGTCGCGGCAATCAGCAACCTGGGTGAGAAGCCGGCACTGAACGACCTCATCGGTAGCGTCAAGGTCATGCTTGACGGCTACTACGAAGGCCGTATCGACCGTCTGTACTTGGTCTCCAACGAGTTCGTCAACACCATGGTGCAGAAGCCCAAGGTGGAGCAGCTGATTCCTCTGGTGGCTTCGGATACCGAAGAGCTGCAGGAGCGTTGGGATTACGTCTACGAGCCGGACGCCCAGGGATTGCTGGATGGCCTGTTGAAGCGGTACATCGAATCACAGGTCTATCAGGCTGTCGTCGAGAACAGTGCCAGCGAACAGGCGGCACGGATGATCGCGATGAAGAATGCGACTGACAATGCGGGCGATATCATCGATAGCCTGCAGCTGATCTACAACAAGGCACGTCAGGCAGCGATCACCCAGGAAATTTCGGAAATCGTCGGCGGCGCCGCCGCGGTTTAATGCGGCTGGCAAGACGAAACGGTTTCATACCACTTAGAGGAACCAACAATGAGTAGCGGACGTATCGTTCAAATCATCGGTGCCGTCATCGACGTGGAATTTCCGCGCGACCAGGTGCCGAACGTATATGACGCGCTGAAAGTCATCGGCGCGGAAACTACCCTGGAAGTTCAGCAGCAGCTGGGCGACGGCATTGTCCGTACCATCGCCATGGGTAGTACTGAAGGTCTGAAGCGTGGCCTGGATGTCAACAACACCGGTGCCGCTATTTCCGTACCGGTAGGTGCTGGCACCCTGGGCCGCATCATGAACGTACTGGGCGAGCCGATCGACGAAGCCGGCCCGGTCGAGCATGAAGAGAAGTGGGGCATCCACCGCGCCGCTCCCAGCTATGCCGATCAGGCTGGCGGCAGCGACCTGCTGGAAACCGGCATCAAGGTTATCGACCTGGTCTGCCCCTTCGCCAAAGGCGGCAAGGTCGGTCTGTTCGGTGGCGCCGGTGTCGGCAAGACCGTGAACATGATGGAGCTGATCAACAACATCGCCAAGGCGCACAGCGGTCTGTCCGTATTCGCCGGTGTTGGTGAGCGTACTCGTGAAGGTAACGACTTCTATCACGAGATGAAGGACTCCAACGTTCTGGACAAGGTTGCGATGGTTTACGGCCAGATGAACGAGCCGCCGGGTAACCGTCTGCGCGTCGCCCTGACCGGTCTGACCATGGCCGAGAAATTCCGTGAGGAAGGCAAGGACGTACTGCTGTTCATCGACAACATCTACCGTTACACCCTGGCCGGTACCGAAGTATCTGCCCTGCTGGGTCGTATGCCGTCCGCGGTAGGTTATCAGCCGACCCTGGCTGAGGAGATGGGTGTTCTGCAGGAGCGTATTACCTCCACCAAGACCGGTTCCATCACTTCCATCCAGGCCGTATACGTACCTGCGGATGACTTGACTGACCCGTCGCCTGCCACCACCTTCGCTCACCTTGACGCGACCGTGGTACTGAGCCGTGACATCGCTTCCCTGGGTATCTACCCTGCGGTTGATCCGCTGGACTCCACCAGCCGTTCGCTGGACCCGCTGGTCATCGGTCAGGAGCACTACGACGTGACCCGCGGTGTGCAGTACGTTCTGCAGCGCTACAAGGAGCTGAAGGACATCATCGCGATCCTGGGTATGGACGAGCTGTCCGAGGAAGACAAGCAACTGGTAGCCCGCGCTCGTAAGATCCAGCGCTTCCTGTCGCAGCCCTTCCACGTGGCTGAAGTGTTCACCGGTGCGCCCGGCAAGTACGTGTCCCTGAAGGAAACCATCCGTGGCTTCCAGGGCATTCTGAACGGTGATTACGATCACCTGCCGGAGCAGGCTTTCTACATGGTCGGCACCATCGACGAAGCAGTA
>DXBL01000311.1 GCA_019116555.1 Candidatus Pseudomonas excrementavium | reverse complement strand
CCCCATGCCCCTGACCCATATCGGTATCCTCCACGAGGATCCGGCTTTTCTGATCGTCAACAAACCCACCCTGCTGTTGTCCGTACCCGGCCGCGCCGAGGACAACAAGGACTGCCTGATTACCCGTCTGCAGGACAATGGCTACCCCGAAGCGCGCATCGTCCACCGGCTGGACTGGGAAACCTCCGGCATCCTGGTGATCGCCCGCGACCCAGACAGCCACCGCGAGCTGTCGCGCCAGTTCCAGGACCGCGAGACCGGCAAGACCTATATCGCCCTGTGCTGGGGCCAGCCCGAGACAGACGCCGGGCACATCGACCTGCCTTTGCGCTATGATCCACCCAACAAGCCGAGGCATATCGTTGACCACGAGCAGGGCAAGCCGGCACAGACTTTCTGGCGCGTGCTGGAACGCCACGCCGAGTACTGCCGGGTGGAGTTGACGCCCATCACCGGTCGCTCGCACCAGCTGCGCGTGCATATGCTCAGCATCGGCCACCCGTTGCTGGGTGATCGTCTGTATGCACACGAACCGGCATTGGCCGCCTGTCCGCGCCTGGCACTGCATGCCGCCCGCCTGGAGATCAACCATCCGCAGAGCGGCGAGCGCCTGGCTTTCGATTGCCCCGCCCCTTTCTGACGCACAGGAGTGTCCATGTCGCCCGATAATGCCAGCCAGTCCCTGGCTGATTTCATCCAGTCCTCACCTACCCCCTTCCACGCCGCCCACAGCCTGGCCGAGCGCCTGCACGCCGCCGGTTATCAAGAACTGGACGAGCGGGAGGAATGGACACTGGCCGAGAGCGGACGCTATTTCGTACTGCGCAATCAGTCGTCACTGATCGCCTTCAGCCTGGGTCAGCCCAATGCCCTGCGCAACGGCATCCGCATGATCGGCGCGCACACCGACAGCCCCTGCCTGCGGGTCAAGCCGCAGCCCGAGCTGAACCGCCACGGCCTGTGGCAACTGGGTGTGGAAGTCTACGGCGGCGCGCTGCTGGCGCCCTGGTTCGACCGGGACCTGTCCCTGGCCGGGCGGGTTACCTGCCGGGATGCCAATGGCCAGCTGCATAATCTGCTGCTCGACTTCCAGCGCCCCATCGCCATCATTCCCAACCTGGCGATTCACCTGAACCGGGACGTCAACAGCGGCTTCACAGTCAATGCACAGACGGATCTGCCGCCGGTACTGGCCCACAGCATCGAACCCAACCGCGATCTGCGCGCCCTGCTCGCCAATGAATTGGGTCGACAATATCCCGAGCGGGAGCCACTGCAGGTGCTGGATTACGAGCTGAGTTTCTACGACACCCAGCCACCGGCAGTGATCGGCCTGGATGGTGATTTCCTGGCCGCTGCGCGGCTGGATAATCTGCTGTCCTGCCACGCCGGCCTCGAGGCGCTGCTGAGCAGTGATGGCAATCAGGCCTGCCTCTTGGTCTGCACCGACCACGAGGAAGTGGGTTCCAGTTCGGCTTGCGGGGCCGACGGCCCCTTCCTGGAAGATGTGCTGGCGCGGCTGCTGCCGGACGAGAGCGAACGCATCCGCACGATCCAGCGCTCGGTACTGGTCTCGGCAGACAATGCCCATGCCATTCATCCCAACTACGCCGATCGCCACGACGGCAACCACGGCCCGCAGCTCAACGCCGGCCCGGTGATCAAGATCAACAGCAACCAGCGCTATGCCACCACCAGCGAAACCGCCGCCCTGTTCCGCCATCTGTGCCAGCAGGTCGAGGTGCCGGTGCAGAGCTTCGTGGTGCGCAGCGACATGGGCTGCGGCAGCACCATCGGCCCGATCACCTCCAGCCGCCTGGGCGTGCGCACCGTGGACATAGGCGCGCCGACCTTCGCCATGCACTCGATTCGGGAGCTGGCCGGGATCAGGGATGTGGAGTATCTGCAGCGGGTGCTGACGGCGTTTCTGGATTGCCCACAGGTATAACATCCATTTCGCTCGTCGCTCCCACAAGAAAGCCGCTTAATGGAAGGCCAAGTTCCCTCTCGGCCATCGGAGCCACGGCCAGTACGCTGTGACGAGATGGAACTCGTCACTCCCAGCCCCTCCTCCTGGGAAGTTCGAGCACAAGCTCGTACATCTCGGAGTTGGGGGCACTGATGCGTCGGCTCACCTCCGCTCATCGAGCTGGTGCTCGACGCTCCCAGGGGGCTCCGTGCGCTCGGGTCAGCTGTTTACCAAAACAATCTTGCCGACGATCTGATCCCTGGCCAGTTCGGCAAAGGCTTCTTCGACCTGATCGAAGGTGTAGGTCCTGGCCACCAAGGGCTTCAGTTGCCCCGTCTCGAACAGCGGCCACAGTTTCTCTTCCATGCGCGCCAGCAGACCGGCCTTGAAGTCGGCGCTGCGGGTGCGCAGGGTTGAGCCGGTGAGCTGCAGGCGCTTGACCAGGACCTTGGCCAGGTCCAGCTCCGCCTTGCGCCCGCCCATCAGGCCGATCATCACCCAGCGGCCATCCAGCGCCATCAGGTCCAGGTGATCCGGGGCGTAGCTGGCACCTACCGGGTCAAGTGCCACATCAAAGGGGCCGAAATCCTTGAGTGCGGCAATGCCATCGTGGCGCAGTACTCCGCCTTCTGCGCCCAGCGCCTGACAGGTATCCAGCTTTTCCTGGCTGCCCAGTGTCACCCAGCAGGGATTGCCGAAGGCCTTGCACAACTGGATGGCGGCGGTGCCGACTCCGCTGGCACCGGCATGGATCAGCACCTTCTCACCGGGCTGGGCGGCGCCCAGTTCGAAGACATTCAGCCAGGCGGTACTGAACACCTCGGGAATCGCAGCCGCATCTTCCCAGCCCATGCCTTGGGGAACGGGCAGCAGATGCCGCCCATCGACCACCACCTCGTCGGCCATGCCGCCACCGGCCAACAGGGCGCAGACCCGGTCTCCCACGGACCAGCGGCTATCGCCACAGATCTCGATCACTTCACCGGCACATTCCAGCCCGAGAATGTCGGTGGTGCCGGGCGGCGGCGGGTAATTTCCGGCCTTCTGCAGCAGGTCCGCGCGGTTGATTCCCGCGGCCCGAACACGCACCCGAACCTGCCCCTGGGCCAGCTCCGCAGCGGCCTCCGTACGCCAGCTCAGTACCCCGGCTTCAGCTTGCAATCCTCTCACGGTGCCCCCATAGTTATCAGTCGAATCGGTTTGAAAAGGGAACCCTTGGGTCCCTGTCGAGTACTAAAGCATATCCTCACCTCTCCGGACACGATACCTTTGATGACAGTTTCCAACCTCTTGCGCAAGTCCTGCCTGATCGCTCTGCTGAGCCTGGGCGCCAACGCCTTCGCCGCAGAAACAGCCGACAGCGCAACACCGATATTCGATCTGGAGAGTCTGCAACCGACCCGTGAACAGATGATCGCCAGCCTCAATACCGTCGAGCTGCTGCGCCGCCACCACTACAACCGCATTCAGCTGGACGACGCCCTGTCCAGCGAGATCTTCGATACCTACCTGCGCCAGCTCGACCCCCAGCGCAGCCTGTTCACTGCCGCCGACATCGACTCTTTCGAAGAGTATCGCCACAAGCTCGACGACCTGCTGCTGGCCGGTGATCTGAGCGTCGGTTTCGCCATCCATACCCGGCAGATCCAGCGCGCCGACCAGCGCATGGTCTATGCCCTGCAGTTGCTGCGCGAAGGCGTCGACCAACTGGACTTCACCAGCGACCAGAACATCCTGATCGACCGCGAGAAGGCCGAATGGCCCGCCGATGACGACGCCCTCCATGTGTTGTGGCGGCAGCAGATCAAGGATGAGGTGCTGCGCCTGAAGCTGGCCGGACGCGAACAGGACGCCATCCAGGAGCTGCTGGAAAAACGCTACATCAATGCCCAGAAGCGCCTGTACCAGACCCGCAGCGAAGATATCTTCCAGAACTACATCAATGCCCTGGCCCAGGTCTACGATCCGCATACCCAGTACCTGTCCCCGGACAATGCGGAGAACTTCGACATCAACATGAGCCTGTCGCTGGAGGGCATCGGCGCGGTGCTGCAGAGCGACAACGACTACACCAAGATCGTGCGTCTGGTACCGGCCGGCCCCGCGGAGAAAAGCAAGCAGCTCGCCCCCGCTGACCGCATCATCGGCGTCGCCCAGGACAAGGGCGAGATGGTCGATGTGGTCGGCTGGCGCCTGGACGAGGTGGTCAAGCTGATCCGCGGCCCCAAAGGTTCCTCGGTCCGCCTGGAAGTGATCCCGGCGAGCAACCCGCCCAGCGACCTGACCAGCCGTGAAGTGGCCCTGGTCCGCGAAGCGGTGAAACTCGAAGACCAGGCCGCCAAGTCCTCGGTACTGGAGTTCAGCGAACAGGGTAACGACTACCGCATCGGCGTCATCGAAGTACCCGGCTTCTATATCGACTTCAAGGCCTATCGCCGGGGTGATCCGGACTACCGCAGCACCACCCGCGATGTGCGTCACCTGCTCAGCGAGCTGCAGGAACAGCAAGTCGATGGCGTGGTGCTGGACCTGCGCAACAACGGCGGCGGCTCCCTGCAGGAAGCTACCGAACTGACCGGCCTGTTCATCGACCAGGGCCCCACGGTACTGGTACGCGACAGCAAGGGTGACGTACAGGTGCTGGATGATCCCGAAGCTGGCATCGCCTACAGCGGCCCGATGGCGGTTATCGTCAACCGGCTGTCGGCCTCGGCGTCGGAGATCTTTGCCGGTGCCATGCAGGACTACGGTCGGGCACTGGTCATCGGTGAGCCGACCTTCGGCAAGGGCACGGTACAGTCGATCCAGCCGCTCAACCACGGTGAGCTGAAGTTCACCCTGGCCAAGTTCTACCGCGTCTCCGGCCAGAGCACCCAGAACCGCGGTGTGGTGCCGGACATCACTTACCCGTCGTTGCTCGACACCGTGGACATCGGCGAAAGCAGCCTGCCCCGCGCCCTGCCCTGGGATACCATCCCCGCGGCCCGCTATGAGGCGGATAAGCGTCTGGACAAGTACATTCCGCTGCTGACCGACAAGCACAAGGCCCGGGCCGCCAATGACCCCGAGTTCACCTATACCCTGGCGCGCATCGAGCTGAACCGGGCCATGCAGGAACGGGAATACCTGCCGCTCAACGAAGAGCGCCGCCGCATTGAACAGAAGGAATTCGAAGACAAGTTGCTGACCATGGAAAACACCCGGCGCAAGGCCCTGGGTGAAGACCCTCTGGAGGCGCTGGACAAGGAAGATCCGCTGATGGACGGCACTGGCATCCCCTCGCCAATGGCCGAGGAAGAGAGCACCGACGAGGATGATCCCTTCCTGGCGGAGACCGGTCATATCCTGATCGACCTGCTGGAGCTCAAGCGGCAGGTCGCCAGCGCCGGCTAAGCGGGAACAGCCCCCCGGCCGGTCACACTCCTGTCATCCCGCTGACTGATAATTTCAGGTAGAAACTTGCCCGGTTCCCGCCGGGCAAGGCAGTTTTCACACGCCTGGGCATATCATGACTCTCTCAGAACAAAGTGCCGCACTGCGCGAGATCCTACGCAGCGGCACCCTCTCGACGCTTTTCCAACCCATTCTTGCTGCCGGCTCCCGCCAGATCATCGGGTATGAGGCGTTGTCACGCGGCCCCTCCAATAGCCCACTGCACTCACCGATGACCCTGTTCGCCGTCGCCCGGCAAAGCGGTCAACTGCTGGAACTGGACATGCTCTGCCGGCGTCGGGCGATAGAGCGCTTCGCCAGCAGCCAGCTGTCCGGCAAACTGTTTCTGAATATCCTGCCCGAGACCTTGCTGGATCATCAGCACTCCTCCGGCCGCACCTTGCAGATGCTCCAGCAGGAAGGGCTGACACCCGAGCGCGTGGTGATCGAGCTGACCGAACAATCGCCGATCGACGACTACCATCTGCTGCAGCGCGCCCTGCGCCACTACCGCAGCATGGGCTTCTCCATCGCCCTGGATGACCTGGGCGCCGGCTACTCGGGCTTGCGGCTGTGGACCGAGATGCGCCCCGAGTACGTGAAGATCGATCGCTACTTCATCGATGGCATCCATCTCGACCCGCTCAAGCGCGAGTTCGTCGGTTCCATTCTGCGGATGGCCAAAGCATCCCGCGCTCGGGTAGTGGCCGAAGGCATTGAATTGAAGGAAGAGCTGGAGGTGTTGGAGCAACTCGGCGCGGAAATGCTGCAGGGCTTCTGGCTGGGTCGCCCCCAACCCTGGACTACCCTCGCCGCAGTCAATAGCCGGCATTTCGAGGTTACCCACAGTTACTGTGGATAAGTCTGTGAACAAGGGTTGTGCAAAGCGGGCAAACGCCCGGGTGGATGCGCCTCAGTCCTTTCTGGACATTTTTTGATCAACCACAAAAGCGTTGAAAAACAGGCACTTGCAGAGACGAAAGAATATGGCGTGAGTGGCGAATTGTCGCTTGCCTGTTACCGCAGGAATGTGCATAACGGTAACACTCCGAGGCCCGCAATCTCTGTTCCGGGCCTCGGCAAGTGTTACCTCAGCGATTACTCGTCGTCCTGGATACCCAAGAGTTCCATCTCGAATACCAGAATGGAGTTCGGCGGGATCACCGGGCTGGGGCTGCCGGGACCATAGGCCAGATCACTGGGAATGGTGACCTTCCACTTGTCGCCGACGCGCATCAGCTGCAGCGCCTCGACCCAGCCCGGGATCACACCACTGACCGGCAGATCGACCGGCTCGCCCCGGCTGATGGAGCTGTCGAACACGGTACCGTCAGTGAGCTTGCCTTCGTAGTGCACCGAGACCACATCGCTGGCCTGCGGCTGAGCACCGTCGGCCGCACCGGATTCGATCACTTCGTATTGCAGACCCGACTCGGTGGTGATGACCCCTTCGCGCTTGGCATTCTCGGCGAGGAAGCCGGTATTGGCTTCGAGCTGTTCGGTACTCAGGTTGGCAGCACGTTCTTCGGCTTCCGACTGCAATTCGGCGAAGGCAGCCATCAATTCCTTCTCGCCGACCCGGGCTTCAGTTCCAGACAGGGCATCTTCCATGCCCAGCGCCAGCGCCTGGGTATCGATGTCTTCCAGACCATCCTGCAGCAGACTCTGGCCCATATTCAGCCCGATACCATAGGATGCCTGCTGAATGGACGTGGTGAGTTCGGGTTCCTTTTCACTGCAACCCACCAAGGTGATAACGCTGAGTGCAACACTGGCTGCCAGCAGATTCCGCTTCATGCTTACCTCTTCGACTAGCCCGCTCGGGGCGAAAATAAAGCAGGAAGCATAACAGTGCAGCCCCGGTCCGGCTACCGCCCAGCCGAGCTGTTATTTTTTCATTGTCCCTAAGAAAACGGGGGCCGTAGCCCCCGCTTCATGACGACGCCGCTCAAGTGCGTCTGCTTTGCTGACCACCCTTGCGTCCTGCTTCCGCAGCACGCTGCGGATTGTTCTTGAAGTTGCCGCCGCTGGCTTGACCGCCCTTTCTGCCGGCTTCCGATGCACGTTGCGGATTTTCAGCGAAGTTGCCTTTACCACCTTTACGTTGAGTCATGTGACTGGCCTCCAGTAGGGTTGTAAATACAGGTGCATTGCACCTATTCGTTGGAGGACTCCCCGGCCCGTAGGTTCGCCTTATTTTCCGTCCACCGGGCAGACGGTACCTTTCGCTATCCCGCGTCCCGCCTCGCTTTCAAGCGGAAACGGGCAAGCAGTCGCTGATCACCACAACTCCCGCGGCGTTTCCCTGTCCAACCAGTTATCACCCCTGGAGCTACCTGGAGACAGCCCCCATGACCGACCCCGCCGCGCCGCTTTCCACCGACCTGTTCGCGCGCCGCTATGGCGAGACCCTGCTGGCCAGAGCCGCACCACTCTTCGAGCAGGCCGCGTTGAATGCACGTCAGGCCGGGCTCGATGCCATGGTGCACACGGCGGGCAGCCCGCCGGAACTCTGTCTGGAAGTGCGGGGCATGGAGCAGTCCTACGCCAGCCATTACCGCATCGAGGCCGACACGGCCCGGCAATGTGTACATCACGTGCTGTATTTCGTGGCCGACGGGACCACCCAGACCCTCGATGGCGGGCTCGACTCAATCAATGCCATGGTCATCGATACCCAGCTGGCCGGTCTGTTCCGGGAGGGCTTCGGCCTCACCCTGCCCACGGTCGCGGCGCGCCATCCGGCCGGTTTCTGGTAAGGTTTCAGTCCTGCTGCATGGCGGGGTTGCGCAGGTCATTGATGTACCTGTCCAGCGCCAGCAACCCATGGCGGGCGGCCTGTTCGCGTACCGCGTTGCGTTCGCCGTTGAACTGGCAGGTTTCGCTGAGCACCCGCTGCTCGCCATCGACGGTCATGGCGCAGGCAAAGCACACCACGCCATCCATCGGACCTTCGGCTTCCGCCAGCCCGGTATTGGCCAGGGTGACGCCGGCGCCGCAGCGCTGCAGAGCGCCCAACGCCATTTCCCGCGCCACCTCCTCGCTGGTGAGTCCGAAGCGGTCGATGGTCTCCAGACTCACGCCCAGCATCTCGCGCTTGGCGCGCACGGCATAGACCACATAGCCGCATTCCATGACCGCACCACTGCCGGATATGTCCGCTACCAGCGACGCCATGAGGCCGGCCGTGCAGGACTCCGCCGTCGCCAGTACGAGGTTGTTGCCCTTGAGAAAATCCACTACCTGTTGCAGGTTCTGCATGCCCGGCTCCCGGTCTGCTTTCATCGGTTCACATTACCTGTTTAGAGTCGACCGCAGAGCGGTTGAGTTCCCTTTTTCAACCACCGTATCAGCGGCAAAAAAAGTCTAAACTTCCGCGAAACCAGCCGGTCACTATTTTGAGGGATGGATAACAAGTCTTCTGATCTGTTACGGCGGGGGTGCCGGCAAAAGCGTCTGTGTGAATAAGGAATCCTGAAAAGCGCAGCTGACCTGGCAGAACGGCACCGGATAACGGGAAGACCTTGTGGTCCAGACAGGCCACCCTTCACCTCCGGATTCGATGCCAGCGCAGCATGATCGCGCAGCCCCTTTCAGAATTCCTTAACGCACCAACGCTCTCCCAGAAATCAGTGAACGATTAGGAGGGTGTCATGGGAAATGCTGCAGCGGCGGTCATGCCGGAGGAGCTATTCAAGCGCGCATCAACGGGGGCTCCACTACGCCCCACACCGCCTGCTGAAACTGGCCACAACATACTTTTCGTTACTTCCGAGATTACCGACCTCGTCAAGGTCGGCGGGCTGGGCGATGTGTCAGCTGCCCTGCCCCGCGCCCTGAATCAACATCACTCGGTACGGGTGCTCATTCCCGGCTACCGGCAGGTCATCAACAGCGGCCGGCCGATCCAGGTGGTCGGCAAGCTGCCCGGCCACGCCGCCATACCGCCCTGCCTGATTGGCCAGATGACCATGGATGATGGCCTGATCGTGCATGTGGTGATCTGCCAGGAACTCTATGATCGTGAGGGTAACCCCTATGGCGACGCTGACGGCATCGACTGGCCGGACAACCATATCCGCTTCGCCCGGCTGGCCCTGGCCGCCAGCAAGATCGCCGATGGCCTGGGCGTACGCAACTGGCGTCCGGACCTGGTGCATGCCAACGACTGGCCTTCCGGCCTGACGCCCGCCTACATGGCCTGGCGCGGGCAGCAGACGCCCTGCGTCTTCACCATCCACAACCTCGCCTACCAGGGCCTGTGCCCGGCCGAATGTCGGGTCGAGCTCGGCCTGCCGGAAGAGGCCATGGATACCGAAGGCATGGAGTACTACGGCAAGCTGTCGTTCCTCAAGGCCGGCATCAATTATGCCTCGCGAATCACCACCGTGAGCCGGACCTATGCCCATGAAATCACCTCACCGGCCTTTGGTTGCGGCCTGGAGGGGTTGCTGCGACGCAAAGCCGACGAAGGCCTGCTGACCGGCATCGTCAACGGCATCGATACCAGCTGGCAACCGCTGACCGACCCACGACTGATCCAGGGTTTCTCGCCTGACAACTGGGCCGGCAAGCGGGCCAATACCCGCTACGTGGAGCAATCCTTCGGTTTTGCCCGGGAAGACGGCCCGCTGTTTGCCGTGGTCTCGCGGCTGGTCCATCAGAAGGGCATCGATCTGACCATCGCCGCGGCCGAGACCATCATCGCCCACGGCGGTCGGATCGCCATCATCGGCCAGGGCGAGCGCGAACTGGAACAACGGGTACAGGCCCTGGCCCAGCGGCATCCCGGTCGGATCGGAGTGAACCTGAATTTCTGCGAAACCGAAGCGCGCCGCATCATCGCCGGCAGCGACTTCCTGCTCATGCCCTCACGCTACGAGCCCTGCGGGCTCAGCCAGATCTATGCCCAGTGCTATGGCTCCCTGCCCATCGCCCGCCGCACTGGCGGTCTGGCCGACACCATCGAGGATGGGGTATCCGGTTTCCTGTTCCGCGAGCCGACGGTGGAGCACTATCTGCAGGCGATCCGCCGCGCGCTGAATGTGCATCGCCACCCGGTGCTGCTCAACGCCATGCGTGCCAAGGCGATGGCCGCGCCGCTGTACTGGCACCAGTCGGTGCGCCCTTACGACCGTCTCTATTGCAGACTGATCGAGCATACCTATGACTCTTTTGCCTTGCCCGGCAGGAAATCACGCGCATGTTCGAAATAACCCGCCTGCACGGCGCCACCGTACAAACGGATGGCGCCACCTGCTTCTCGCTGTGGGCGCCGGATGCCGACACCGTGGCGGTCAAGCTGGGAGATGGCAGCGTGCACACGCTGCACCACCAGGCCAGCGGCTGGTACAGCGCGCGCGTCAACTGTGGGCCCGGCACCGCCTACCGGTTCCTGATCAATGGCCAGCTGTCAGTGCCCGACCCGGCGTCCCGCCATCAACCCCAGGGCGTTGATGGTCCCAGCTGCGTACTGGACCCGGACGCCTTTGCCTGGCAGATCAACGAGTGGCAGGGCCGTCCCTGGCATGAAACGGTCATTTATGAGCTGCATCCGGGCGCCTTTGGCGGGTTCGCCGGCATCCAGGCCAGATTGCCGGAGCTGGTCGACCTGGGCGTCACCGCCATCGAGCTGATGCCGGTCAATGAGTGTCCCGGCAAACAGAATTGGGGCTATGACGGGGTATTCCCCTTCGCCCCACAGTCCAGCTGCGGTACCCCCGATGATCTGCGGCGGCTGATCGATGCCGCTCACGCCAGCGGCCTGATGGTGTTCATGGATGTGGTCTACAACCACTTCGGGCCGCATGGCAATTATCTGGGGGAATATGCCAAGGGCTTTTTCCGTGAGGATATCGATACCCCGTGGGGGCCGGCCATCGACTTTCGCAATACCCCGGTCTGCGACTTCTTCTGCGAGAACGCGCTGATGTGGATTCTCGATTACCGCATCGACGGCCTGCGCCTGGATGCAGTGCATGCCATCAGCGAGATCGACTTTCTCACCAGCCTGGCCCGCCGGGTGCGCAGCGCCGTTCCCCCGGAGCGCCATGTGCACCTGATGCTGGAGAACGAACGCAACCAGGCCAGCCTGCTGACGGAGGGTTTCGATGCGCAGTGGAACGATGATGGGCATCATGCCCTGCACGTGCTGCTCACTGGCGAGAACGAAAGCTACTACCGGGATTTTGCCGACGACACCACCATCAAGCTGGCCCGCTGCCTGAAAGAAGGCTTCATCTACCAGGGGGAAACATCCCGCACCGGCGCCAGCCGCGGCGAGCCCAGCGGGCATCTTCCGCCCACCGCCTTCATCCTGTTCCTGCAGAACCATGACCAGGTTGGCAACCGCGCCTTCGGCGAACGTCTCATCACTCTGGCCGACCACCGCGCGGTCAAGGCGGCGCTGGGCCTGGTACTGCTGTGTCCAATGATTCCGTTGCTGTTCATGGGCGAGGAATGGGGCTGCGAACA
>DXBL01000310.1 GCA_019116555.1 Candidatus Pseudomonas excrementavium | reverse complement strand
GTGCAATCGGGGCTCGAGGATCTGGACTATGCCGAAGCGCTCAGCCGCCTGAGTATGGAAAGCATCGTCCTGCAGGCCGCGCAGCAGAGCTTCGTCAAGGTCAGCGGCCTGAGCCTGTTCAACTTCCTGCGCTGAGTTGGTTCGGCATCGGTGTCAGAGCCATCGCGGCGAGGCGCCGCTCATGCGGATTGTGCGCTCCGCTCGAACCATCAGGCAAACTCACTGTCCTGTAGCAGCGGCGCCCCGCCGCGATAGCGGGCCGGCAGCGGGCACTGCCTATAAAGCGAGCATTCTTTCCAGGCGGGCCTGTCAGTTGTGCTGCCGACCACCAGCCTGATCACCACCGGGCGTTTCCGCCAGGCGATCGAGAATCGGGCAATCCGGGCGTTCATCGCCCAGGCAGCAGCTGGCCAGTTCCGACAGACTGTCATGCATGGCCTGCAGCCCGGCGATCTTGTCTTCCAGTTCCTTCAGATGTTCCCGCGCCAGCGTCTTGACCACGGCGCTGCTGCGCTCCCGGTCCTGCCACAGCGCCAACAGCTGGCTGATCTGTTCGATGGAAAACCCCAGGCTGCGGGCCCGCTGGATGAAGCGCAGGGTGTGCAGGTCCTGCTCGCTGAACAGCCGATAGCCTGCGGCGGTGCGCGCCGTGCCGGTGAGCAGACCGATACTTTCGTAGTGCCTGATCATGCGCGGCGTCAGGCCGGTGGCCTGGGCTGCCTGGCTGATATTGATGTTCATCGTGCCTCCGGTTTCCAGCGTTTCAGCAACAGCGCGTTGGCCACCACGCTGACACTGCTGGCCGCCATCATGGCGCCGGCGAGCATGGGGTTGAGCAGGCCGACCGCCGCCAGGGGGATGCCCAGACTATTGTAGACAAAGGCCCAGAACAGATTCTGCCGGATCTTGTGCCAGGTGTGGCGGGAGATATCCAGCGCGGCCGGAACCAGCAGCGGATCGCCCCGCATCAGGGTAATACCGGCGCTGTGCATGGCTACGTCGGTGCCGGTGGCCATGGCCATGCCGACATCAGCGGCGCTCAGCGCCGGTGCGTCGTTGATGCCATCGCCGATCATCGCCACCACCCGGCCCTGGTCGCGCAGCGCCTGCACATGGCGCGCCTTGTCTTCGGGCAGCACCTGCGCTTCGACGCGATCGATGCCCAGTTCGCGGCCCACCGCGCCGGCAGCAGCCTGGCTGTCACCGCTTATCAGCCAGCTGTCGATACCCAGGCGGTCCAGCTGGCGGATGGTCTCCGGCGCCTCCGGCTTGATGGTGTCGGCGAAGGCCATCAGCGCCACCAGTCGCGGCTGCCCCGCATCATCGATGGCGAGCCAGGACAGGGTCCGGCCCAGGGCCTCGTGCTGCTCGGCCTGGGTCCGCCACGCGGCCATGTCGATGCCCTGTTCCTTCATCAGCAGATCATTGCCCAGCCAGGCTCTGCGGCCATCCACCAACCCGCTGGCACCGCGACCGGCCTGCACGCGGAAGTCCCCGGCCGGCTCAGCCTGGATATGCCGCTCAGTGGCGTAGGTGCGCAGGGCGCCGGCCAGCGGATGTTCGGCGTGGGTCTGGATCGCCATGGCCCAGGTCAGCGCCTGGTTCTCGTCAGCGTAGTTGACTGCCTCAAAGGCTTGCAGAGCGGGCTTGCCCAGGGTCAGGGTGCCGGTCTTGTCGAAGATCACCGTGTCGACCTTGTGCGCCTGTTCCAGCGCCTCGGCATCACGGATCAGGATACCGCGCCGCGCCGCCACGCCGGTACCGACCATGATCGCGGTCGGCGTGGCCAGACCCAGGGCGCAGGGGCAGGCGATGACCAGCACGGCGATGGCGTTGAGCAGCGCCTGTTCACCGCCCACCAGCAGACTGCCGATAATGAAAGTGAGCAGGGCGATGACCAGGACCACGGGCACGAATACCGAGCTGACGCGGTCCACCAGGCGCTGAATCGGCGCCTTGGAGGCCTGGGCGCTTTCCACCAGGCGGACGATCTGCGACAGCAGGGTGTCGTGCCCGACCGCGGTGGTCTCGATCACCAGCAGGCCATCCTGGTTCATCGAGCCGCCGCTGACCGGGTCGCCAGGCTGCCGGCTGACCGGCAGGCTTTCGCCGGTGAGCATGGACTCGTCCACATGGCTGCCGCCTTCGCGGACATCGCCGTCCACCGGAATGCGTTCACCGGGCTGCACCACCAGCAGATCACCCACGCGGACCTGCTCCAGCGGCACCAGTTGATCACCGTCGGCGCTGCGCCGGCGGGCGGTATCCGGGCGCAGCGCGGTCAGCGCGCGAATCGCTTCCAGGGTCTGGCCCTTGGCGCGGCTTTCCAGGTATTTTCCCAGCAGGATGAAACTGATGATGACTGCAGACGCTTCGTAATACAGCACCGGCATCTGCCCGGCCGGGGTGGTGAACACGTGCCAGGTGCTCAGCGCCCAGCCGGCGCTGGTGCCGATGGCGACCAGCAGATCCATATTGCCGGTGCGGTTGCGCACGGCATGCCAGGCGCCGCGATAGAAGCGGGCGCCGAAACCGAACTGCACGATGGAAGCCAATACCAACTGCACCAGCGGCGGCAGCATCAGGTCGGGGCGGCCGAACAGTTCAGGGAACATGCCCAGCGCCAGAGGCGTGCTGAGCAGGGCGGCGATGATCAGATGGCGGCGCTCGCGCTGCAGTTTGCCGGCCTGACGTTCGTTGTCGCTGCCGGTCTGCTGATCGAGCCACTGCCCGGCATAGCCGGCTTGTTCCAGGGCGATCAGCAGCTGCTCGTCGGCAGTTCCTTCGGTCATGGTCACGCGGGCCTGCTCGCTGGCCAGGTTGACCTGCACGTCGAGCACACCCGGTACCTTCTGCAGGGCGGTCTCGACGCGGCGCACGCAACTGGCGCAGGTCATGTCGGCAATGGCGAGCTGGCGCTGGCGGGTGGCTATCGGATAGCCGGCCCGCTTGACGGCCTCGCTGACGGCCGGCAATTGTTGCGGGTCCTGCAACTGGATACGGGCGGTCTCGGCGGCCAGGTTGACCTCAGCCGAGTCCACGCCCGGGCTGGCGAGCAGGGCCGTTTCCACCCGCCGTACGCAGCTGGCGCAGGTCATGCCGGAAATGTGAAGGGTGATATGGCTCATGGTCGATTCTCCTGTGATTGCGACCATCATCAACCTTTACATCATGTAAGGGTCAAGACGTCGGTATGAGGGCCTGGTCATCCTTCTCATTGCCCCACTTCAGGCCGACCTTGCGGATCTCATCATCAACGATCTCGGCGACGACCCACCTCATCCCTTGCCACTCGGTATGATCACCCACTACCGGACGACCGCCCAACTGCCGGGTACAGAATTGCGCCAGGGTCAGCCCAGACCACTCTGCAGGTACCTCGAAGCCATAGAAGGAGCCGACTTCGTCCAGCAGTGCTGAGCCTTCGAGCATGAAATTGCCGAAGAACTGGCGGCTGTTGAGATGGTGCGGCACGCTGGTGGTACTGAAGAGTTTCGACAGGGCTGGCAGATCTCGGGCGTGGCCGATGACACACAGCACATCATTCAACTCCAGGCGGGTACTGCCGGAGGGGTGCAGCAATTTGCGGCCGCGGAACAGCGCAGCGATGCGCGTGTCCTTGGGCATGTTCAGGTCGCGCAGGGCCACGCCCACGCACCAGTTGCTGTCGCTGAGTTGATAGACCATCAGTTCGTAGTCGCTCTCGACCACGACATCCAGGCTGGTACGGTGCAGCGGCTCGGGAATGGGCGGGATCTCGACCCGACACAGCCTGGCCGCAATCGGCAGGCTCGCTCCCTGCAACAGCAGGGAAACCAGGACCACCACGAAGGCCAGGTTGAACAGTAGCTGGGCCTGCTCCAGTCCGGCTACCAGCGGGAAGATCGCCAGCATCACCGGCACCGCGCCGCGCAGGCCAACCCAACTGATGAACAGGCGCTCGCGCCAGGAGAACACGAACGGGGCCAGGCAGATCAGCACGGCAATCGGCCGCGCGACGAGAATGAGGAAGAAGGCGATTGCCAGGGCGGGCAGGGCGATGTCCAGCATCTCCGAGGGCGTGACCAGCAGACCGAGCATGAGGAACAGGCCGATCTGGCTGAGCCAGGCCATGCCATCCTGCATGTGCAGGATATTCTGCAGGCTGCGCAGGCGGCTGTTGCCCAGTACCAGACCGGTAATGAAGATGGCCAGAAAGCCGCTGCCGCCGAGAACGTTGGTGACGGCGAAGACCAGAATGGCGCCACTGGTAATGAGCAGGGGATAGAGGCCGGTATCCAGGCTCACCCGGTTGACCAGCCAGGTCAGGAAGAAGCCACCCGCCAGCCCGCAGATCCCGCCAATGCCGAATTGCTGCACCAGCATGGCCAGAAATGACCAACTGAAGGATGTTTGCCCGCTGGCCAGCATTTCCACGATGGTGATGGTCAGGAAGATCGCCATGGGGTCGTTCGAGGCGGATTCGATTTCCAGGGTGGCGCTGACCCGGCGCTTGAGGTTCAGGCCCTTGCCCTGCAGCAGGGAGAACACGGCCGCCGCATCGGTCGAGCCGACAATCGAGCCCAGCAGCAAGCCCTGCAACCAGTGCAGATCCAGCAACCAGGCGGTGGCCAGACCGGTGATCAGGGCGCTGATCAGCACACCGAAGCTGGCCAGCGACAAGGATGGCCAGAGAGCTACCTTGAAGTTCTCCGCCCGCGTGCGCATGCCGCCGTCCAGCAGGATGATCGCCAGCGCCAGGCTGCCGATGACATATACCGTATCGATATTGTCGAAGGCGATGCCGCCGGGACCTTCCTCGCCGGCGAGCATGCCGACGATCAGAAATACCAGCAGCAGAGGAATGCCGAGCCGGGAGGACATTGAACTTGCCAGGATGCTGATGCATAGCAGACCGGCACAGATCACAAACAGGGTATTCATGACTTCCATTCGGGAGCAGTCCTGGAAACACAAAAGAAATGGAACCCGAATCTTATCATTTCCAACTACAGGCGCACGGATGTAACTGATTATTCTCGAAGAATGCCGCGCCGGTGGTGATGGCCGCAGGTGATCGTTAGACTGGCCGGATTCAGTTCGATGGGGAATACCATGACGGCGGCACTGGCCTTGCTGTACAAACTGTTGCCACTCTATGTGACGGTCGCCCTGGGCTGGATTGCCGGGCGCTTCCTGCAGGCCAGCGGCAGCCACATCGCGGGCATCATGATGTACATCATCACGCCGTCAGTAGTGTTCTCCGGCGTGATGCACGCGCCGCTGTCACCGGAAGTGATTCTGCTGCCCTTTCTCACCCTGGGGCTGTGCACCTTGATCGGCTATGGTCATCTGCTGATAGCCCGACGCTGGATAGGAGATGCCAGCGCCAGCGTCATTCCGCTGGCGGTGGGCACTGGCAATACCGGCTACCTCGGGGTGCCGGTGGCCTTACTGCTGTTTGGCGAGCAGGGCCTGAGCATCTATATCCTCTGCATGCTCGGTACCACTCTGTATGAGAACTCGGTGGGTTTCTATCTCGCAGCACGGGGGCGCTATCAGGTGTGTGATTGTCTGCGCAAGGTCGCCCGGCTGCCGTCGCTGTACGCCTTCTTTCTCGCGGTTGCGCTCAATCTCGGTGGCATCGACATCCCCGCCATCGCCGAGCCGTTGTTTGACAACCTGCGCGGCGCCTACAGCGTATTCGGCATGATGATCATCGGCATGAGCATCCTCAGTTTCCGCGGGCTGGCGGGCAACCTGCGTTTCACCGCGCTGGCATTCTTCGGCAAGTTCGTGGTCTGGCCGGCAGTGGCACTGTTGTTCTGGTGGCTGGACAGTCACGGCCCGCAGATCTACGACACCGCGGTGTATCAGGCGCTGTTCCTGGTTTCCATCACGCCGATTGCCGCCAATACCGTGGTCATCGCCACGCTGCTGGATCTGGCTCCTTCGCAGGTGGCCGGCACCGCACTGCTGAGTACGGTGGTGGCTCTGTTCTCCATTCCGCTGATGATCGCCCTGTTCATGGGCGCCTGACCGGTGGCCGGCTGCGCAGTGGGTCGAGCAGGGCAGACAGGCCGTTGTGGTCGATTTCCTGCATCAGTTCCAGCAGGCGGCCGATCTCGCCCCTGGGAAAGCCTTCCCGGGCGAACCAGTTGAGATAATGGCCGGGCAGGTCGGCAATCAGGCGCCCCTGGTATTTGCCGAAGGGCATTTCACGGGTGACCAGCAGTTGCAGGTCTTCAGGTTGCATGTTCCGGTCTCCGGCAGTCGAATCGAACGTCATTATACGCGGGGAGGACAACCCGTTGGGTATGGCGCCCTCGCGCCTCGGGTCCGCATCCCAGACGCGATTGTGGGTTGTAACTTGCGCGCAAGTCGTTACAATAGCGCGGCCCTCATCTGCAGGGCACGCTATGGTGACCCTGTCGGTCCCCTCGCAATGATTCGCCGTGAACCCGGTCAGGCCCGGAAGGGAGCAGCCGCAGCGGTTATATCGTGTGCCGGGGTGTGGCTGGCAGGGTTGCCACCCATAGCCTCCTGATTCCATCTCCCTTCTGCTTCTATCAACCGACAGCCCGGTCTGTTCGTCTTCCTGTCCTTTACCGATACGTTAGCTATCACAGTGGCGCAGCGAGCTGATCGCTACTAATGTCTCATCTGTGTCTGATAACAACAATAAGGTATTCGAACATGGATATGGCATCGATCGGAGCCCGTGTGCCCGCCCGCGGCGTGTTTAGCCTGTTTCTCTCAAGTGTGCTGTTGACCGGTTGTCTCGGCGGCTCCGGCTCGGATCGGGTTGCCTGGCCTGGCCCGGGCTCTCCGGACATGCCGGATATCGATGAAGAGCGCATCCTGCCGATCATCTTCGTGCATGGCACCGCCGGCTCGGCGTCCCAGTACCAGACCCAGGCGATGCGGTTTGCCAGCAACGGCTATCCTGAAGACCTGGTGGTGGCCTATGAATACAGCACGGCCGGGCTGGCAGAGATCAATACGGCGCGTACCGGTGGGCTGAGTGGTGATCTGGACGACTTCGTTGACGAGGTGCTGGCGGAATTCGCAGCGGAACAGGTCTATCTGGCATGCCATTCCCTGGGTACGGCGGTCTGCGGCTACTATCTGACTGACCCGGACCGGGAAGCCAAGGTGGCGGGCTATGTCGCCATCGACGGGGCGGTGGGTGACAATTGTCCGGGCGACTCCAACTGCATGGGACTGTTTGTCGATGAAACCTGGCAGCTCGGTGAGGTGAATGCCTACGTGCCTGACGAAACCCACGTCCAGGCGGCCACCTCGGAAGCCTCTTTCGCCGCGCAGTTCGAATTCTTCACTGGCGTCGAGCCGGTGCGCACCGAGATTCTGCCGCAACGGGATGAGGTGGACATTGCCGGTCGGGCCGTCTACTTCCCGGCCAATACCGGCGCCGCCGGCACCACGCTGCAGGTATGGGAAATCGATGCGGATACCGGTGAGCGCCTCGAAGCGGCGCCGCTGGATACCTTCAG
The DNA here is from genome assembly GCA_019116555.1 of Candidatus Pseudomonas excrementavium. Classification (GTDB taxonomy): domain Bacteria; phylum Pseudomonadota; class Gammaproteobacteria; order Pseudomonadales; family Pseudomonadaceae; genus Halopseudomonas; species Halopseudomonas excrementavium. The sequence continues at coordinate 1,906 of DXBL01000310.1, read as the reverse complement.
CATCACCGCCAACGGCAACTGGGGCCCGGTAACGCTGGACCCGACCGCCCATTACGAGTTTCAATTGCTGCGGCCGGGCCGCTCCGAGCACCACTTCTACCGTCAGCCGCTGATTCGCAACAGCGCCCTGGTGCGCTTGAACACCTCGCCGGCCGGCTCGGCGATCGAGGCCAATACCAATGTCAGTGATGATCATGCTTCCCTGGTGATCACCCGGGACATGGAATGGTGGGGCAATCGCGGCACCGATAACGACGTGCTGGAGATTGCCACCACCAGCTTGTTGTGGGGGGATCAGCCGGCGGTGAATATCATCGAGCCGGCCATCGGCAGCCGTAATATCGGCATCCATGTGCATGACGATGCGGTGACCCCGGCGGTGACCACCGGCGATCCGCTGCCATATTTCCCGGACCAGCCGTTCCAGTGGGGTGTGGACGTATACATGCCTGCCAGCACGCCGGTCGATGGCGTCATTTCCGTGGTCAGCACGCCGCGGGGCGATACCAGCAGCAAGCAAACGCTGAATGTACCGAATCTGCCTTCCTCGGAACATCGGATCTCATTGATTTTCAACGACTATATCCAGGACTGAAACAACAACAGATGCCGAGAGGGATCTCGGCCTGCCTCGTCAGCGACCCGACCGGCGCGAATCTCGCATTGATTGCGCGCTTTAAGGTACAGTAGCTGCTTGCCAATGACACCGGATAGCAGCCCCTCGATGAGTTACCAGGTATTAGCCCGCAAATGGCGTCCGCGCCTGTTCCGTGAAATGGTCGGTCAGACCCACGTGCTGCAGGCACTGATCAATGCGCTGGATCACAATCGCCTGCACCACGCCTATCTGTTCACCGGCACCCGCGGGGTCGGCAAGACCACCATTGCGCGGATTCTGGCCAAATGTCTGAACTGCGAAGTGGGCGTCAGCTCGGAGCCCTGCGGTGTGTGTTCGGCCTGTCGGGAAATCGACGAGGGACGTTTCGTCGACCTGATCGAGGTCGATGCGGCCAGTCGGACCAAGGTCGAGGACACTCGCGAGCTGCTGGATAACGTGCAATATGCACCCACCCGCGGGCGCTTCAAGGTCTACCTCATCGACGAAGTGCACATGCTCTCCAGCCACAGTTTCAACGCCCTGTTGAAGACCCTGGAAGAGCCGCCGGCCCACGTCAAGTTCCTGCTGGCCACCACCGATCCACAGAAATTGCCGGTCACCATCCTGTCCCGCTGTCTGCAGTTCTCGCTGAAGAACATGCTGCCGGAAAAGGTCGTCGAGCATCTGCGCCACGTACTGGCCGAAGAGCAGGTGCCCTTCGATGAGGAATCGTTGTGGCTGCTCGGCCGTGCTGCCGATGGCTCCATGCGCGACGGCCTGAGCCTCACCGATCAGGCCATCGCCTTCGGGAATGGTCAACTGCAGGTCGCCGAGGTGCGCAGCATGCTCGGCACCATCGATCACGGCCAGGTCTTTGGCCTGCTGCAGGCGCTGGCGACCGGCGATGCGCGCGCGCTACTGGCTGCCGTGGCTGAACTGGCCGAGCAGGGCGCCGATTTTGCCGGCGTGCTGGCCGAACTGATTTCCACCCTGCAGCGCGTGGCCATCGCCCAGGTGTTGCCGGAGGCAGCCGATAACAGCCTGGGTGACCAGGCCCGGGTGCTGGAGCTGGCCGGACAGGTCAGCGCTGAGGATGTACAACTGTTCTATCAGCTGGCCCTGCACGGTCGCCGTGATCTGCCGCTGGCGCCGGACCCGCGTGGCGGTTTCGAGATGGCGCTGCTGCGCATGCTGGCGTTCCGTCCCGGTACGCTGCAACACACCGGCAACGTGGCCCCAGCCGGGCTTGTCCAGACGCCAGCGACGCAGCCGAGTCCCGCACCGGCTGCGCTGGGCGACCCGGGAAAG
>DXBL01000309.1 GCA_019116555.1 Candidatus Pseudomonas excrementavium | reverse complement strand
AGGGTCTCGGCATTGATGATGGCCGTGGACCGGTCGCCGGTTACCCGGGCGTAGCGGGTGGATTCGCCGGTCACCTGCACGGCGGTGCGATACAGGGCGAGCATGCCCAGCACGGCGATCATCGACACCACCAGCCCGACCATCAGGCTGACCAGGGTCGCCCCCCGGTGCGGGTTGCGGCCCATCACGTTGCGATCCTCATGGGGCCACCACGATCCGGCCGTCGCCGGAAATGTATTCGTCGCTATGCACCTCCAGGCGCTCGCCTGGCACGCTGATGGTTCGGCTGACGCCGCCGATATCGATCACCACCTCCGAATCGACCGCGATCCGCTGCACCGGCACTGTCAGCTCCTGGCGGGCGCCATCGGTACCCGTGATCCCCAGCACTATCTCGTTGTCATCCAGCATAGTGAGATTGCGCAGGCCGGTGAGAATCTGGTTCTCGGTAATGCCATGGGACTGGATGCTCAGGGTATTGGAAATCACCATGAGCAGGCCCAAGCCCATGGTGGCCACCAGCAAGATGCCGATCATGGCCTCCAGTAGAGAGGTGCCCCGCTCCTTAAAGGACATAGTCATGGCTCTCGCCTCCCCGGGAGATACGGATGCGCGCCGGCTGCGTCGGTAGTCCCCGGTTGGTCAGCTCGATGGTGTTGCCTGCGGGCAGGTCAAGCGCGACCCCTGACGGGATCTCCACGACCCACCAGGCGTCCCGGCAACTGGCATCGTTCAGGTCGCGGCAGACCTTGATTTCGCGGTTTTCGGTATCGAACACCAGGCGGGCGGCCGGGTCGTCGCCGGTGGCCTTGAACTCGTTACGCAGGGCCACGGCGCGGGCATGGCGGACCGCCTGGTCGAGGTAACCCTGGGCCTTGTGCACGCTGGCGCTGTCTGTCCAGGCACCGGTGAAAGGGCCGGCGGCGGCCGCGAGCAGACCGATGATCAATACCACCACCATCAGCTCGACCAGGGTAAAGCCGGCCGACTGCCTGCCGTTCACCATGACGAACCTATCGCGCAGGCTGCGCTGGCGGTACGTTCGTTGGCGCCGTTGAGGGTCAGCTCGCAACCGGCCATGGCGCCTTGGCCGATGGCCTTGAGCACATAGGGCGAGCCCGGTGTGTAGTTGTAGGTGAAGAAGTCCGCGCTTTGCGCCGGCGCCCATTGGGTAAATGCGGCGGTGACGGCGGCGGTACCGGTACGAGTGTCCGGATGATAGCTCAAGGTCCGCTGGAAATTGCTTTCCACTGCCGCACTCAGGCCCGCCAGATCCGCTGCCGCTGCCTGGGCCCGGCTACGGGTCAGGTAATTCTGATAGGAGGGCAGGGCGATCGCCGCCAGAATGGCGATTACCACCAGCACCACCATCAGTTCGATCAGGGTAAAGCCAGCTTCTTGGCGCATGGGGACCTCTTTCAGCAGCGCAACCAGAAAACATCGGACCGGCGCAATAGTCACGGTCGATACGTCATCCCTGTTCGTTGATACTTTGTGCGGGGCCTGCATGATTTCTGACCTGTGCCCAAACGGGCAGTTCCGGTCATCTGCCCGGCTGCCGCTGCGGTGAGAGCATTGCAATCTCAATGCAATGTCTTTGTGCCATTATTCTGGTCGAGAGAATCTGCCTAATCGGAACGCCATGACCAGTCAGTCCAGTCCGCCTGCTTCCATCGGCCTCGTTCAGCGTGCCATCGTCGTGCTGGGCGGGCTGATCGTGCTGTTTCTGTGGGTGATGTTCTACTACCACAACGAGCAGATTCACGAGGAGCGGTTGACCGCCGAGGCGGCGGAGCATCTGAACCTGGCGATCATCATCGCGGAAAATCTGCGGCAGATGGCTGATCGGGCCAAGGCGGCGGGGAGCATCTACTCCAGCGAGCGGCAGCAGGGCGGCGATGTCGCTGAGCGCGTGTCTCGGCTGCTGGCAGGTGATCCGGTATTCAACCGTCTGAGCGTGTTCGATGAGCGGGGGCAGCAGTTGTTCGCCAGCCACGACGGCGGGCTGGAAAGGTTGCCGCCCGCCTGGCTTGAACGGCTGCAGGGCACTGCCGGCACGACGGTCGACGAGCCCGTCATTCCGCCGGCCCCGAATGCCGACCGGGAGCGGTGGCCCTTTCCCAACTGGCGTCTGCCGTTGCTGGTACCGCTGGCTGGCAGCGATGGGCAAAGTGGGCAAGCCATGCTCGTGGAAATGGACATCGGCTATCTGGTCAGCCTGTATCACGCCATCGATCTCGGCCAGACCGGTTTCATCCAGTTGCTGGACGCCAGCGGCAGGGAGCGCATGCGGGCCGATTCCAGCGGCGTGATTCTCGGTGGCGAGGCGCTGGCGCCGGCACCTGCCCATGGCGGCGGCGCTGTGTATACGTCGCGGGCGGGCAGCAAGCTGTACCAGAGCGCCTTCCACAGCATGCCGCAGCATGGCTTTACCGTGGTGATCAGCAAGCAGTACGGCGAGATTCTGCAGTCATTTCGCGCCGGGCGAGCGCGCCAGCTGCTGTTCAATGGGATCATGACCCTGGCAGTGCTGGTCGGGGTATTCTGGATGGTCAGGATGCTGCGCGGCCAGCAGGCCGCATTGCATACGCTGCAACAGTCCCAGGAGGAGAACCAGCGACTGATTGCTCGCCTGGAGAGCGAGCATGAGCGCAGCAGTCGGGCCGCTTCCAC
>DXBL01000308.1 GCA_019116555.1 Candidatus Pseudomonas excrementavium | reverse complement strand
GGAAGCCGGCCCGGTGGTGCGCAAGGCTGCCATGAAGGCCGAGAAGTGGATCGGCGCCTATGAAGACTGGAACGTCGATCATGGTCTGAACTGCGGCCTGTCTGGTCGCGCTCAGATCGGCAAGGGCATGTGGGCCATGCCCGATCTGATGGCAGGCATGCTGGAGCAGAAGATCGGCCACCCCATGGCCGGCGCCAACACCGCCTGGGTTCCCTCGCCCACCGCTGCCACGCTGCATGCCCTGCACTACCACAAGGTCAATGTGTTCGAGCGCCAGCAGGAACTGGCCAAGCGCACCTTCGCCTCGGTGGATGACATTCTCACCATCCCGCTGGCCAAGGACACCAACTGGACCGCGGAAGAGAAGCAGAACGAGATCGACAACAACGTCCAGGGCATCCTCGGTTACGTGGTGCGCTGGATCGACCAGGGCGTCGGTTGCTCCAAGGTGCCGGACATCAACGATGTCGGCCTGATGGAAGACCGCGCCACCCTGCGTATCTCCAGCCAGCTGCTGGCCAACTGGCTGCGCCACGGCATCATCACCGAGCAGCAGGTGATCGACAGCATGCAGCGCATGGCCGAAGTGGTCGATCGGCAGAACGCCGGCGACCCGGCCTACCGCCCGATGGCGCCGAACTTCGATGACAGCGTCGCCTTCCAGGCCTCGCTGGAACTGATCCTCGAAGGCACCAAGCAGCCCAACGGCTACACCGAGCCGGTCCTGCACCGCCGCCGCCGCGAGCTGAAAGCCAAATACGGCCGGTAAGCCACCGCAGCGCCCGAAAGCCCGGCAGGTAAACCTGCCGGGCTTTTTTGTGTCCGCGACTATGCATCGCTGCCATCCGTCAGAAAGATGGCCCTATGCCTTGGTATGGCATAGCATCTTTTGCGCCATGACGTATTATCAGCGCCAAATTTCCACCACTCGTCCTGCTGACAGCCATGGTCGTCTACGCTGGATGAGGCATGACCCGCTCCCCTGTTCAGGATAACCAATGCACCCGGTTCGCATTCTGTCACTGACCCTGCTGCTCGCCAGCTCGCCCCTGCTGGCTCAGGAAGCCGGGGATTTCAGTTTCAATGGCTTCGGCACGCTCGGCATTACCCGCCTGGGCGGCGAGGATAGCGGCAGGAGCTATGGCATTCAGGGCCAGGTGAATGATCGCTGGCGCGGCGATGAGCTGTCTCGTCTGGGCGGTCAGTTCACCTATCATGTGCGCAACGATCTGGTCGCCACCGCCCAGGTGAAGGCAGCCGCAGATCAGGATAGCTGGGGCCTCGATCTCGACTGGCTGTATCTTGCCTGGGAAACCACCGACCGCCTGACCCTGCGTGCCGGGCGGCTGCGCAATCCGGTGTACATGTACTCCGAAACGCTCAACGTCGGTGTCACCTATCCCTGGCTGCGGCTGCCCGATGAGGTCTACTACCAATTGCAGATCGCCGATTACGAAGGTGCCGATCTGCTGTACAGCATACCGCTCGACTTCGGCTCGCTCACCTGGCAGGTCAATGGCGGCCAGGCGCACAACCGGAATCATTTCATCCATGACGACCAGCACGACATGGACTATCGGAAGATTTTCGGCATCAACGCGACATTGACCACCCATGACTGGGGCACCTTCCGCATCGCCTACAGCGAGGCGAGCCTCAACATGCATCTGCCTTATATGGACGGCACCCCGCTGGAAGGCATTGCCGACGACGTGAAGGGCAAATTCACCGCCGTGGGTTATCAGTATGATGACGGCACCTGGATGGCCACCAGCGAAGCGACCCGCATCGTTATCGAAGGCCTGACCCCATCCTACGATGCCTTCTACGTCATGGCCGGGCGCCGTTTCGGCAACCTCGGCGCCCACCTCACCTATGCCCAGCTGGATGATGAATTCACCGGCCGCCAATCATCCTGGACCGGTGGCCTGACTTACCGGCTGACTCCAATGGTGATACTCAAGGGGGAGTACAAGCGCGTCGATAATGCCGGCGGCAGCCAGGGCGTATTCGTCCGGGAGGGGAACGAGTATCTCGAAGCCCTTGCCCGCAGCCAGCTGCTGGGTCAGCCTATGCGCACCTTCGATGGCGATATCCTGTCCGCCGGCATCGACTTCCTGTTCTGAGGACGCTACGAATGACCACGCCGATGCGTCTTTTCAGCGCCCTGCTACTCAGCGCACTGGCCGCTGCCAGCCACGCGGATGTGGCGGTGATAGTGCATCCCGATGCGCCCGACACCCCATCGGTGGCCGCCGTTGCCAGTATCTTTCTGGGGCTGGACAGATCATTGGCGCCAACCGATCTGCAAGGCTGGCCAACCGCGCGGGAGCACTTCTACCGGGAGCTTACCCGCAAGAACGAAGGACAGCTCAAATCCTACTGGGCCGCACGGATCTTTACCGGCAAGGGTCGTCCGCCGCGCACGGTAAAGGACCAGTCCGCCATGCTCGACTATGTGGCCAGCAACCCGCAAGCCATAGGCTATGTTGATAGTGACGCACTGGATGAGCGGGTACAGGTGCTGTTCATCCTGCGTTGACCGGCGGCCGGGCAGCCTCGCCAGAAGCCCGCCTGTTTCATGGTGATTGACGGCCACGGCCGTTCCGAGGAGTAGCATGCAATCCAGCAAGAGGATTCGCCACCGGTCTCTGCCGCAGTTGATCGGCGTGCTGTTGGTCGCGGCATTCGCAGGCCTGTTTACGCTCTATCACGTCATCAGTGTGCTGGATCGCTATTTCACTGATCACAGCGCCTATCTCGCCCGCCAGGCCTTGGAGCACAGGAGCGATGAGCTGCGCCGTGAGGCTGTTATCCATGCCCGCGTCGCCGCCAGTTACCGTGCCGGCGGCGACACCGAGGAACAACTCCGCGCCCTGCACCGCTACTATCGTCAGATCGAACATGAGGGTGTGCAGGTCGTCACCGCCGCGGGCCGGCTGCTGCATGGCCGCAGCGATAGCGAAGTGACGCTCGATGATACTCAGCGGGCGCTGCTGCTGCGCAATATGGATAGCAGCGAGGCCGCCTCCGGCTTCCTGCATACCGACGAAGGCACAGCCCTGGTATCCGCCGCGGCCATCTCACCGATCGTTGGCGCCCAGGGACCGGAGCTGGTAGTCGTGCTGATCCAGCTGCTCGACGATTACCGACTGCTGGAGCTGGGTTTCGATTACGGTCTGGCGGACCTGCATTTCGCCGATGGGCAAGCGCCAATCGGTAGCCGGCTGCAGCTGAATTACCTGGATGGCTCGCCACTGATCGTCAGCTGGACGGCGCCGACCTTCGGCCGGGAATTGCTCCGCGGCCTGCTGCCGATCATCATCGGCTCGGTACTGCTGCTGGCGTTGCTGGTCGGCCTGATTGCCCGGGACGCCATCCGCACCGCGTCCAAACTGGTCGCCAGCTATAACCAGCTGAACGCCAGCCGCAGCCAGTTGGAAACCAGCGAAAAGCGCTTTCGCGATATCGCCGAGGCCGCCTCCGACTGGCTCTGGGAGACCGATGCACAGCTGCGCCTGGTCTACCTTTCCGGACGCTTCGAGGTGATCACCCGCTACGCCATCACCGACTGGCTGGGCCGACCGCTGGGCGATCTGCTGCATGGCGATGATATCGATCTGGAAGCCTGGATGAAGAGTGCCGACACCGGATCACTACGCTGCCACTACAATGATCGCCTCGGCACGCCGCGCATCAGCCAGTTGGCCTCGCGGCCGATCATTGAGGATGGTATTTGCATCGGCTATCGCGGTGCGGCCAGTGATATCACCGAGCGGGTTCGGGAGCAGTCGCAGATCGAGCATATGGCGCTGCATGACCCGCTCACCGGGCTGGCCAACCGCGCGCGCTTCCAAGCATTCATCGATGACAGCCTGGTATCGCAGCAGCCGCTGGTCATCCTCAGTCTTGACCTGGATCGTTTCAAGGCGGTCAATGACAATCTGGGGCATGCCGCCGGCGATGCGGTGCTGAAAGAAGTGTCCGAGCGCCTGCTGCAATGCACCCGCAGCCAGGATCTGGTGGCACGCCTCGGTGGTGACGAGTTCATCATGATCCTCTGCGGCCATCTGACCCGAGCGAATATCGACCAGCTGTGCACTCGCGTCATCGACACCCTGGGCCAGCCGATCCGCTACCAGGACCGGGACGTGCTTATCGGCACCAGCATCGGTATCGCCATCGCCCCGGACGACGCCGTCGACTCCGATGAGCTGCTGCGCTGCGCGGATATCGCCCTGTATCGCGCCAAGCACGCCGGTCGCGAGACCTGGCGCTACCATGGCGACCCACCGGCATGACCGCGAGCGGAACGCAGGCGTGCCGGTCGGGTCTGACTCTGCATGGATACCGATAATCTGCTCAATCTGCTGCAATGGCCCGCCATGGTCGTCACCCTGGTGGCGGGCTGGCTGGTGGGTTCACGCCAGCGTTTCAAACGCTTCGCCGGCTTCATCTGCTTCATCGCCAGCAATGCGCTGTGGATCATCTGGGGCTGGCATACCCACGCCTGGGCGCTGATCGTATTGCAGATCGGCCTGTTCCTGATGAACCTGCGCGGCACCCGCAAGAACGCCGAGCCGGTAGAAGGCTGATCGTGCCGATATTTTGTGGACAGCGGGTGGGGGAGCCTGTGGGAGTGGCCTCGGCCGCGAAGCTTTTCTGGTACCTCTTCGCGGCCGAGGCCGCTCCCACAACCGGTCAGTCGTCCGGCTGTTGAAGCCGGTCGACCAGTGCAGTCAGACGGTGCTCCGCCTGCTGCAGCTGTTCGGTCTGCTGAATCTGGGATACGCACAGTGCCAGCGCGGTGGTCATCAGTAATTGGTGCGCATCGCTGCCGGCGCGCTGCTGGCGGGATTCGTTCAGTTTCAGCTCCAGCAGTTCGGTGGCCTGCTGAAACAGCAGTTCCTCGTTCTCGCTGATGCGGAACGAATAATCCTGCCCCAGGAAACTGACTACCCGCACATTGCTCATGCGTCGGCGCTGACGCCGCTGCGCTGCAGGATCGCCTGCATACGACCCAGCGTGGAGGTCAGTTGTTCTTCCTGCTCCATGGCCGCCAACTGCAGGCTATCGTTGTCGTCCTTGACCTGCTGCAATTCCTGTTCGAGGCGATTGATGCTTTCGCTCTGGGTGCGGTTCTGCTCCAGCAGATCGGTGACCAGTCGCTCGAGCTGGGTGAGAGTGGTTTCCAGCATGTCATACCCCCTGGGAAAAAGGCGCAGAGGATATCCCAAAGCGTCGCGCACCACCAGCGCGCCCGTCTAACAGGCGGTGTCGGTGCCGTAGATGCGCAGAAATATCTCGACCACTTCGGCGACATGCCGCTGACGGTCCGCTGCGTTCATCGGCTGGTCATAGCCGATCAGCAGGCGAAAGTTGTGATCACCCTTGAGCAGACATAAGAAATGCCGCGCCGCATTGATCGGCGTCTCCACCTCCAGCTCACCGCGGCTCGCCGCTCCCTGCAGCACCTGGACCATGCCTTCGCATACCCGCTGCGGCCCGGCTTCATAGAACAGTTGCGCCAGCTTGGCGTCCTGTCCGGCCATACGCACCAGCAGGCGATGCAGCGCCAGGGACTCCGGGCCGTTGATCAGGACGCAGAAGGCATCGCCGATACGGGCCAATAGGGTGCGGATATCAGTTTCGGCGGGATGTTCAAAAAACAGCTGCGGCATCTGGCTCTCGCAGACATGCCGGATGGCCGCAGCGTACAAGGTGTCCTTGTCAGTGAAATGGCTGTAGACGGTGAGCTTGGACACCCCCGCTTCTCCGGCGATGGCCTCCATGCTGGTACCTTCGTAACCATTGCGCAGAAACAACTCCTGGGCCGCATGCAGGATGGCCCGGCGCTTGGCCGGGTCTTTCGGGCGACCGGGACCGCTGGGGCGTGATTTTTTTTCAGACATGCTCGTTAAATACTGGACTGACGGGTTTGGTATTCATACTATACCCGTCAGTTCAGCTATTCCAACTTTGTGACAGGTCGCCGCCCATGTCCCGCCATGCCCTGCTCGGCTTTGTTGTTCTCGCCCTCACCACCGTCCTGAGCGGCTGCCGTGAGCCTGAAACCGTTGAAGCGCCGCCGCGTCCGGCGGTGGTGGTACAACCGCAGCCGGCCCAGGCGCAGGTACAGAGCTACCCCGGTGAGGTGCGCGCACGCTTCGAGCCGGAGCTGGCGTTCCGCATCGGTGGCAAGGTGACCAAACGCATGGTGGATGCGGGCGATCGGGTCCGTAAGGATCAACCATTGGCCGAGCTCGATCCCGAGGATGTGCGTCTGCAACTGGAGGCAGCACGGGCGCAGGTGGCAGCGGCCGAAGCCAACCTGCAACTGGCGAAGACCGAGCGCGATCGTTATCGCACCTTGCTGGACCGGCAGATGATCAGCTCCTCGCAGTATGACAACGCCGACAACACCTATCGCTCTGCCGCGGCGCGGCTCAAGCAGGCCCGGGCCGAATTCAACGTGGCGGATAACCAGGCCACCTACAGTGTATTGCGAGCGCCACAAGATGGCGTGATTGCCCAGCGCGCGGTGGAGGTCGGGCAAGTGGTCGCCGCCGGCCAGCGGGTTTTCGTACTGGCGGCCGACGGTGAGCGCGAAGCGCTGATCAGCCTGCCGGAGAGCAGCATCGGTCACATCACCATTGGCCAGGCGGTGGACGTGCAGCTGTGGTCCCGTCCCGAGGAACGCTTTGCCGGCACCATCCGCGAGCTGTCGCCGGCCGCCGATCCGCTGTCACGCACCTTCGCCGCCCGGGTCAGTTTCGATGCCGGTGAGCAGCGGGTCGAGATCGGCCAGAGCGCCCGCGTTTTCATCCGGCAAACCGATCAGGTGCCGCTGGCGGTCCCCCTGTCCGCAGTGAGCGCCGAGCAGGATCAGAGTTTTGTCTGGGTGGTCGATCCACCAACCCAGACAGTGGTACGCACACCGGTACGCATGGGCAGTTACGGTCAGGAGCACGCCACCATTCTCGATGGGCTGCAGGCTGACGACTGGGTGGTCGCCGCAGGGGTGCACATCCTGGTCGAAGGCCAGCAGGTGCAGCCGGTGGATCGGCAGAATCGCAGCGTGACAATCGCCGGAGAATAGAGCATGTCATTCAATCTCTCCGCCTGGGCACTGCGCAACCGCCAGATCGTCTTGTATTTCATGCTGGTGCTTTCGGTGGCCGGGTTCCTGTCCTATGGTGAGCTGGGTCAGAGCGAGGACCCGCCCTTCACCTTCAAGGCCATGGTGGTGCGCACCAACTGGCCGGGGGCGACGGCTGAAGAAGTGGCCCGCCAGGTCTCCGATCGGATCGAGCAGAAGGCCATGGAAACCGGTGCCTACCAGCAGGTGGTGTCTTATTCCCGCCCCGGTGAGTCGACCATCACCTTCGTTGCGCTGGACACCCTCGATTCCAAGGAAGTCCCTGAGCTCTGGTATCAGCTGCGAAAGAAGATCGGCGATATTCGCCATACCCTGCCGCCGGATATCGTCGGTCCTTTCTACAACGATGAATTCGGCACCACCTTCGGCAATATCTACGCGCTGACCGGTGACGGCTTCGACTATGCGCTGCTCAAGGATTACGCCGAGCGCCTGCAATTGCAGCTGCAGCGGGTCACCGATGTGGGCAAGGTGGAATTGATCGGCGTGCAGGAAGAGAAGATCTGGATCGAGCTATCCAACCTCAAGCTGGCCACCCTGGGACTGCAGCTGAGCGCGGTGCAACAAGCTCTGCAGGAACAGAACACCCTGCACGAGGCGGGTTTCTTCGAGACGGCCGATGAGCGCGTGCGCCTGCGGGTATCCGGTCAGTTCGAAACCGTCGAGCAGATCCGCCAGTTTCCCATTCGCGTCGGCGACCGGACCTTCCGCATCGATGATATCGCCGACGTGCACCGTGGTTTCAACGACCCCATGGCACCGCGCATGCGCTTCATGGAGCAGGATGCCCTGGGCCTGGCGGTGTCGATGAAAGCCGGTGGCGACATTCTCGCGCTGGGCAAGACCCTGGAAGCCGAGTTCGAGCGCATGCGCCAGACCCTGCCCGTCGGTCTGCAGTTGCACAAGGTATCCGACCAACCGGAGGCGGTGCGTGAGAGTGTCGGTGAGTTCGTCAAGGTACTGGCCGAGGCGGTAATCATCGTCCTGCTGGTGAGCTTCTTCTCCCTCGGTCTGCGGACCGGCCTGGTGGTGGCGCTGTCGATTCCGCTGGTGCTGGCGATGACCTTCACGGTGATGAACTATTTCGACATCGGGTTGCACAAGATTTCCCTCGGCGCCCTGGTCCTGGCGCTGGGGCTGATGGTGGACGATGCCATCATCGCGGCGGAGATGATGGTCATCAAGATGGAACAGGGCTTCGATCGCCTCAAGGCGGCCAGTTTCGCCTGGACCAGCACGGCCTTCCCGATGCTCACCGGCACACTGATCACTGCCGCCGGCTTTCTGCCCATTGCCACCGCTGCTTCGGGGACCGGTGAATATACCCGGGCGATCTTCCAGGTGGTGACCATCGCGTTGCTGGTGTCCTGGATTGCCGCCGTCATATTCGTGCCCTACCTTGGTTACAACCTGCTGCCGGACATGGCAAAACTGCATGCCAAAAAACACGGCGGCAGCCCGGACGGCCATGACCCCTACGCCACCCGTTTCTACCAGCGGGTGCGCAGTACCATTCAGTGGTGCGTGGTGCATCGCTGGCTGGTCATTCTGGTTACCCTGGGCCTTTTCGTGGGCTCGATCCTGCTGTTCAAGCTGGTGCCCCAGCAGTTCTTCCCGCCTTCGGCACGCACCGAGCTGATGGTCGATATCACCCTGGCCGAGGGCGCTTCGCTCAAGGCCACCCAGGCCCAAGCCGAGCGCCTGGAAGAGCACCTGCGCGAACATCCCGGCATCGACAACTTCGTCGCCTATGTCGGCACCGGCTCGCCGCGCTTCTATCTGCCGCTGGACCAGCAGTTGCCGGCGACCAACTTCACCCAGTTCGTCATCAAGACCCACTCCATCGCGGACCGTGAACAATTGCGCAGCTGGCTGATGGACCTGCTGGACCAGGAGTTTCCCGAGGTGCGGGCGCGCATCTCCCGCCTGGAGAACGGCCCGCCGGTAGGCTACCCGATCCAGTTCCGCATATCCGGTGAACACATCGACGAGGTACGGCATATCGCCCGCGAAGTCGCTGCCAAGGTGCGGCTGAATTCAGGCGTGGCCAACGTCCATCTCAACTGGGAAGCACCCAGCAAGGTGGTGCTGTTGCAGATCGACCAGGAACGCGCCCGGGCGCTGGGTCTGAGCACCAGCGATGTCGCAGGCTTTCTCACCAGCCAGCTGACCGGCACCACGGTGAGCCTGTTCCGCGAGGGCGACGAGCTGATCGAGATCGCCTTGCGCGGCACGGTCCAGGAGCGCGAGGCGCTGCAGGGGCTGCCCAGCCTGGCCATTCCCACCGGTGATGGTCGCAGTGTGGCGCTGGAGCAGGTAGCGACCCTGGAATACGGTTTCGAGGAAGGCGTGATCTGGCGTCGCGATCGGCTGCCCACGGTGACCGTACGCGGCGATGTGCACGGCACCGAACAGCCGGCCACCCTGGTGCAGCAGATCATGCCCAGCCTCGATCCGATCCGCGCCGAACTGCCGACCGGATATCGCTTCGAAGTCGGCGGCACCGTGGAGGATTCGCAACGGGGGCAGAAGTCGATCATCGCCGGCATGCCGCTGTTCCTGCTGGTGGTGATGACCCTGCTGATGCTGCAACTGCGCAGTATTTCACGCTCGATCATGGTGTTTCTCACCGCGCCGCTGGGGTTGATCGGCGTGACCCTGTTCCTGCTGGCCTTCCGCGAGCCCTTCGGCTTCGTCGCCATGCTCGGCACCATCGCCCTGTCCGGCATGATCATGCGCAACTCGGTGATCCTGGTCGACCAGATCGAGCAGGACATCGCCGCCGGGCATGACCGCTGGCACGCGATCATCGATGCCACGGTGCGCCGCTTCCGGCCCATTGTCCTGACTGCGCTGGCGGCGATCCTGGCGATGATCCCGTTGTCGCGCAGCGAGTTCTTCGGGCCGATGGCCGTCGCCATCATGGGCGGCCTGACCGTGGCCACCGCGCTGACACTGCTGTTCCTGCCCGCGCTGTATGCCGCCTGGTTCCGGGTGCGCGAAACCGAAAGGCAGTCCTGATCACCCCGGCCTGCCTTGTCGCCCATGGGAGCGAGCCGGAAGCCGAGACCGCAACTCCCATTTGCGGTCCGGCTCCGGTGTCGCCACCGGCGATTCGTGTGGTACCGCGTAATAGAGCCTTCCGTGAGTCAAAGGTTAGGAGTTTTCGGCAGAGATAAGAACCATACTTGTTTGCATTACGCCATTCTCCAGAAGTGCTGGCATCACTTAACCCTTCCCGGCCAGACCGGCGGGAAGCCTCGCAGGAGCGCGACGGTTGACTGCCACCTTCAAGACCATCGATGCATTCGCCCAGACCCGGCTGGTTGCTGATATCCGCAGGCAGGGCTTCGCCTGCATCCCCGACTATCTCGATGCCGAACAACTGGCTCGCCTGCGCAGTGAGTTGACGACCCAGGCCGTACAACACCACGGCAACTATTTCGCCTACCACGGCGGTCCCACTATCGAGCGCAGCCTGCTGGGCCAGCTGGCCGAATCCGCCGAGTTCCGCTCGCTGCTGGACTCCATCCATCAACTGAGCTGCGCCCGCCCCGCCCATGACCCGGTAATCCGTCAGGTGTTGCGCTGCGTGCAGGGCCAGACCGGCCGGCGCGAATCCAACGCCTTTCATTACGATGCGACCCTGGTCACCGCCCTGGTACCCATCGAGATTCCCCGGGATGCGGAACAGTGCGGTGATCTGTTGATGTTCCCCAATATCCGGCCGGTACGCCCCAATGCCGCGTACAACCTGCTGGAGAAGGCCCTGCTGCAGAATCGCCTGAGCCGTGCGCTGCTGGTCGCCGCCATCGCCCGCGGCTGGGCGCGGCCATTGCGGTTGATTCTGCAGCCAGGCAACCTCTATCTGTTCTGGGGCTACCGCACCCTGCATGCCAACGAGCCCTGCAGCCCCACGCACCGCCGGGCCACGGCACTGTTCCATTACGGCGACCCCCACGCCGGCTGCCTGCTGACCCGCATGACCCTGAAACTGACCGAGCGGCGCGCCCGCCGGCGCAGCCGCCCGCCCCTGGGCAACCTCTAGCGACTGGCTGCCTGCAGTCGGGCGCCGCGCCGCTCGACCTGCTGGCCGATAGCGAATTCCGCGCCTGGCGAGCGGACCACCCGCTCCGCGCCATTGGCATCGCGCACCGCA
Organism: Candidatus Pseudomonas excrementavium; assembly: GCA_019116555.1. Classification (GTDB taxonomy): domain Bacteria; phylum Pseudomonadota; class Gammaproteobacteria; order Pseudomonadales; family Pseudomonadaceae; genus Halopseudomonas; species Halopseudomonas excrementavium. The sequence goes on along the minus strand of DXBL01000308.1, from coordinate 3,751 downwards.
TAGGCCCTTTCTTCCAGGCCGCTGGCGGTCTGCAGGCCCTGACCGACGAACAGCCCGACGCCAGCGCCCACCAGCGCACCCAGCGGGCCACCGGCGGCGCCGCCGAGCATGAGGCCGGTACTCACTCCCAGGGCGCCGCCGGCGGTGGTATCGGTGGTCTCGTCGACGATCTCGTCGGCCAGAGCAAGATGGCCGGCGGTGGTCAGCGCCAGGGTCAGTGCGAGGGTGATGATGGATTTCATAGGGTTCTCCTGTGGGATGTAAAAGCTCCCGGTTCACCTATCACAAAGCGTGCCACCGCCGGAATTGACCGGAATCAAGGATTTGCCGGCCGCGAGTGGTCATATTCACAACCGTGTTTCTGGTAATGAAAACCCAAGCGTTGTGGATAGGACATGACTCCCAGCTCCGTGCTCACCACTCTTCTACCGCTGCTGGACGACCTCAGCCGGGATCTGCCCCAGGCCGAGCATTACCAGCGCCTGCTGCTGGCATTGCGCGCCTGCTTGCCGTGCGACGCCCTGGCATTGCTGCGCCTGGAGGATGATCTACTGGTGCCCGTCGCGGTGCTGGGGCTGAGTCCGGACACCCTTGGCCGCCGCTTCCGGGTGAGCGAGCATCCGCGTCTGGCGCAGGTCCTGGCCAGCCGGGGTGCCACCCGGTTTGCCGCCGATTGCGAGCTGCCCGACCCCTATGATGGCCTCGTCGAAGGGACCCGGGGGCGTCTGCAGGTCCATGACTGCCTGGGCTGCCCGCTGACCATCGATGACCGCCCCTGGGGCCTGCTGAGCCTGGACTCGCTGGACCCCGCGCGCTTCGGCCACATCGATCTCCCCAGCCTGGAAGCCTTCACCCGGCTGGCCGCGGCCACGGTCAAGGCGTGCGAACGCATGAACAGCCTGACGCGCCAGGCCGCAGATGAACGTCGACGCGCAGAAACCTGGCGCCAGGCCGCCCGCTGCACTCCCTCCCGGGAGCTGATCGGCACCAGCCCGGCTCATCGGCATTTACTGAAAGAGATCGATCTGGTCACCAAAAGTCAGCTTTCCGTATTGATCAGCGGCGAAACGGGCGTAGGCAAGGAGCTGGTCGCCCAGGCGGTGCACCAGCAGTCCGACCGTCGGCACAAGCCGCTGATCAGCCTCAACTGCGCCGCCCTGCCCGAGGCGCTGGTGGAAAGTGAGCTGTTCGGTCATGTGCGCGGCGCCTTCTCCGGCGCGACCGGCTCGCGCGGTGGCAAGTTCGAGCTGGCCGATGGCGGCACGCTGTTTCTCGATGAGGTCGGCGAATTGCCGCTCAGCGTGCAGGCCAAGCTGCTGCGGGTGCTGCAGAACGGCCAACTGCAGCGCCTGGGGTCGGATCAGGAGTGCCATGTGGATGTGCGCATCATTGCCGCCACCAACCGCGAGCTGGCCGAAGAAGTGCGCGCCGGCCGCTTTCGCGCCGACCTGTACCACCGACTCGGAGCCTATCCGCTGCGGGTACCCGCGCTGCGCGAGCGCGACGGCGATGTGCTGCTGTTGGCCGGCCATTTCCTGGAGCGGGGCCGCACCCGGCTGCAGCCTTCCGGCCTGGGGTTGAGCCAGAGCGCTCGCGACGCCCTGCTAGCCTATGACTGGCCGGGCAACGTGCGCGAACTGGAGCATCTGATCGGTCGGGCCATGCTCCGGGCTCGCGCCAACAGCGCAAGATCGCCGTTACCGCGGCAATTGTCCGCAGCGGATCTGGAGCTGACCGCGGTTGCCACTCCCACCACCGCCGCCGCCCAGGTCGCCGACACACAGCTGCCCCTTGGCGGGTTGCGCCGGGCGGTGGACGCCTACCAGCGCCAACTCATCGAAAGCGTCCTGAGCCGCAATCAGGGCAACCTGTCGGCGACCGCGCGACATCTGCAGATCGACCGCGGCAACCTGCACCGATTGACCCGCCGACTCGGGCTCACAACTGACGCCCGGCGCAACGGTCCACCGGGATGAGCACCCCGTCACCCTTCAACCCGGGTTATTTGACAGGTTGTTGATACTGATCAAGTATTCTTTAACTGGGGATGATTAGAATGAAAATACTCTTGATATGGAAAGAACTGCTATGAAGTTGTCGATGGTTGCCACGGTCTTCAGCAAATGGCTGCTGGCTGTCGCGCTGATGTTCGCAACCCTGTCACTGGCACCCGCGTTTGCCGCCGATCAATCACTTATCGACCAACGGATCGAACAGTTCTTCCCCCGGGCGACCGTCATTTCCGAGCCTGAAGGCGAATATGGCGTGCGCACACTCAGCGACGCCGTCGGCACAGTGTACGGCTATGCCTTCGAAAGCATCAACGTGCTCAACATCCCGGCCTACTCCGGCAAGCCGGTCAACATGCTGGTGCTGATGAATACCGAAGGCATCATCCAGGACGCCTATGTGCTGGAGCACCACGAGCCGATTCTGCTGATCGGCATTCCCGAGCAGCGGTTGCATGACTTCAATGCCAGATACGCCGGCGTCAGGGCGGACCAGCGGGTGGTGGTAGGCCGCTCCAGCGATCCCAACGCGATCACCGTCGATGCGGTGTCCGGCGCCACGGTCACCGTGATGGTGATCAACGAGATCATCATGCGCGCCGCCCATGAGGTGGCCGCGTCGCTGGGCTTGGTCAAGGGCAATCTCACCGCCCGTGGCAAACCGGCGACCGTCCGTGAGGATGTCTACCAAGAGGCCAACTGGACTGAACTGACCGGTGACGGTTCGATTCGCCGGCTGCTGCTGACCAACGCCGATATCAACCAGGCTTTCCAGGGCACCGAAGCCGAAGGCATCGACGAAGCCCCGCCCGAGCGCAGCGAAGAGACTTTCATCGACCTGTACACCACCTGGCTGAATGCGCCGACCATCGGCCGCGCCATTCTGGGTGACAACCAGTACCGCTTCCTGATGGACGATCTCAAGCCCGGCGAGCATGCCTTCGCCGTGCTGGGCAGCGGCCAGTATTCGTTCAAGGGCTCCGGCTACGTGCGCGGCGGCATCTTCGACCGGGTGCAGATTCGCCAGTTCGGCAACATCCACAGCTTCCGCGACCTGGATCATATTCGCCTGTATGACGTGATGGCCGACGGCGCCCCGCCGTTCCAGGAAATGGCCATCTTCATCCTTCGTGAAGATGCGGCATTCGATCCCGGCACGCCCTGGACCCTGGAGCTGCTGGTACGCCGCCAGACCGGCCCGGTGGACAGCATCTTCGTCAGCTTCGAGCTGCCCTATGAAACGCCCGAGCAATACATCGAGCGTCCGGTGCCCACGCCCGAGGAACTGCGCGCCATCGAGGAAGCCAATCGCCCGGTGTGGGTCAACATCTGGTATCAGAAGAGTTTCCAGGTCGGGGTGATCCTGGCCGCCCTGCTGCTGTTGACCGTCATCCTGTTCTTCCAGGACAACTTCGCCCGGCACCCGAACTTCCTGCGCTGGCTGCGCCATGGATACCTGACGTTCACGGTGGTGTTCATCGGCTGGTACGCCCTGGGACAGCTGTCGATCGTCAACGTGCTGACCTTCGCCCATGCGCTGTTCACTGATTTCCGCTGGGAGCTGTTCCTCAGCGACCCAGTGATCTTCATCATCTGGACCTTCACCGCCGCCAGCATCCTGCTCTGGGGCCGCGGCGTGTTCTGTGGCTGGCTGTGCCCCTTCGGCGCCCTGCAGGAACTGATCAACGAGATCGCCCGCAAACTGAAGATTCCCCAGTACGAGCTGCCTTTTGCCGTACATG
>DXBL01000307.1 GCA_019116555.1 Candidatus Pseudomonas excrementavium | reverse complement strand
TATTTCCTATGGCCGGCCCAGGATGAGGGTCCCCAGCGGCGGCAGGTCCAGGCGCAGGGAGCAGGGTTGGCCATGGCTGTCCTGTTCTTCGGTCGATATCTCCCCGTGGCTGCCCGCGCCTGATCCGGCGAAGGCATGGTCATCGCTGTTCAGCAGTACCCGCCAGCCTCCCGCTTCGGGCACGCCCACCCGGTAATCGCTGCGCAGTACCGGGGTGAAGTTGTGTACCACCAGCACCATGGCTCCCTCTTCACCGCGCCGCAGCCAGGCATAGACGCTGTTGCTGCTGTCGTCGCCGATCAGCCACTGGAACCCATCGGCACCGTGATCACGCTGGTGCAATGCCGGCTGCTCGGTGTACAGCCGGTTCAACTCCCGCACCAGGTCATGCACACCGCGATGGTCGTCATAATTGAGCAGATACCAGTCCAACTGGGCGTCATGACTCCATTCCCGCCACTGGCCGAACTCGCAGCCCATGAACAGCAGTTTCTTGCCGGGGTGGCTCCACATGAATGAGAGATACAACCGCAGGTTGGCGAACTGCTGCCAGCGGTCGCCGGGCATCTTGCCGAGCAGCGAGCCCTTGCCGTGCACCACCTCGTCATGGGAAATCGGCAGGATGAAATGCTCGGTGAAGGCATACAGCAACCCGAAGGTGATCTGCTGATGGTGATGCCGGCGGTGCAGCGGATCTTCCTTGATGTAATTGAGGGTATCGTGCATCCAGCCCATGTTCCACTTGCCGGTAAAGCCCAGGCCACCTTCGCGGGTCGGCTGGCTGACACCCGGCCAGGCGGTGGACTCTTCGGCGATGACCAGCGCGCCCGGCGCTTCGGTGGCTACCACATCGTTCAGGTGCCGCAGAAAATCGATGGCTTCCAGATTCTCCCGCCCGCCATGCCGGTTGGGAATCCACTCGCCGCTCTTGCGCGAATAGTCCCGATACAGCATGGACGCCACCGCATCGACCCGCAGCCCATCCACATGGTATTCGCGCAGCCAGTGCAGCGCCGAGGCCAGCATGAAGCCGTGCACCTCGGTGCGGCCCAGATTGTAGATATGGGTATCCCAATCCGGATGCCAGCCCTCGAAGGGGTGGGCATATTCGTAGAGTGCGGTACCGTCGAATAGCCCCAGACCGTGGGCGTCGCCCGGAAAGTGCGCTGGCACCCAATCCAGAATGACGCCGATGCCGGCCCGGTGGCAGGCGTCGACGAAGCCGGCGAAGTCCGCCGGTGTGCCATGCCGGGCCGTGGGCGCAAACTGCGACAGCGGCTGATAGCCCCAGGAGCCGCCGAACGGGTGCTCCATCACCGGCAGCAGCTCTACGTGGGTAAACCCCATGTCCTGCACATAGGGAATCAGCTGTGCGGCCAGTTCCGCCCAGCTCAGAAGCTCGCCACCCGCTTCACTGGCATGGCGCCAGGAGCCGGTATGCACTTCGTAGATGGCCAGCGGCCGGGCGTTGGACTGATGCTCGGCCCGTTCGGCCATCCACTGCTGGTCATCCCATTGGAAATCCGTTCCAGCGGCCACCACCGAGCTGGTGGCCGGCGGCTTCTCGGTAGCCAGCGCCACGGGGTCTGCTTTCAGCGGCAACAGCCCGTCCTGCCCGAGGATCTCGTATTTGTAGACCTCACCCGGCCCCAGCCGGGGAATGAACAGCTCCCAGACTCCGGCGCCGGGATGCAACCGCATGGGGTGCCGACGCCCGTCCCAGCTGTTGAAGTGACCGACCACCGAAACCCGCCGGGCATTCGGCGCCCAGACCACGAAACGCACGCCAGACACGCCATCGGCCACCCAGAGTTGGGCACCGAAGCATTGGCCGAGGCGGCGATGGTTGCCCTCGCCGAACAGGTAGATATCCATGTCCCCCAACTGCGGACCGAAGGCGTAGGGATCTTCGGTTTCCTGCACGCCACCGTTCCAGTGGATGCGCAGACGGTAGCCGCGGCGCTGGTCGAGCGCGCCGGTGAACAGGCCCGGAACGGGCTCGTCCATACTCTGGATTACCTGGCCATCCTCAGCCAGCAACTCGACCTCCAGCGCACCTGGCTGCCAGGTACGCACCTGGATGACATCGTCCTGCCCATGGGGGCCGAGAAAGGCAAAGGGGTTGCCGTGTTCGGCACGGATCAGGGCCTGGATGTCCCCGTTGTCAGTGCTCATCCTGTTGCTCATCAAGGCCGTTCTCCATCAGCGATTTGCATAGACTCGTCAGTCCTCCCAGGGGCACGTCCAGCCATTCGGGCCGGTAACGGGCCTCGTAATCCATTTCATAGGCTGCCTTTTCGATACTGAACAGCGTCAGCGCGGCTTGCTCTCCTGCTGTCGACCAGGCGTGGGGCAGTTCACTGGCAGCCTCCAGATAGGACGTCAGAAAGGCGTGCGCGGCCTGCTCGCGGTAGGCCGCGCAGATGTGTTGCCGGGCCTGCTGCGCCTGCTCCGATTGATCGGTGCCGTGAATGCTGCGCAGCGCCATCGCACCAGCATAGTCGAAGGAGCGCAGCATGCCGGTGACGTCCTTCATCGGGCTCTGGCGCTCACGCCGCTGCGTCAAGCTGCGGGTCGGCTCCCCCTCGAAATCGATGAAACAGGCATCGCCCTGCACCACCAGCACCTGCCCCAGATGCAGATCACCGTGTACACGGATGCGCACGCCGCCCGCACAGCGGGTCGCCAGCGCGGTCACCGCCTCGCCCAGCTCCTCCCGCCGCGCCAACAGCCACTGGGCCTGCTCGGCCGCCACCGAGTCGAGTTGCGCGCGATGTTGATCGATAGCGTCCAGCGCGGCCTGCAGCTGTTCGCCGATATGCTCGCCCCATTGAGTACAGTCAGCCTCGGTGGCATTCGCGAAACCGAAGCCCTCGCCGCCCTGTGGATCAGCCAGCAGCAGGTGCATTTCGCCCAGGCGACGGCCAAGCGTGCCGGCGAAGGCCTGCAGCTCGGCCAGCGCAGTGTACTGGTTCTCCTGCTCCGACAGTCCCCCCGCCAGTTGATCGCGTATGGCCCGTTCCAGCGTGTCGCGGGTCCATTGCCAGGCATCGCCCTGGCTGTCGACGTAGCCCTGCAGGATCATCAGGGTGTGGCTCTCGCCATTTTCATCGATGCGCTGCACCTGGCCCAGCAGCGGCGCGATGGCGGGGAATTCGCGTGCGGTGAGAAAGCCGCCCATCTCGATTTCCGGGTGCACACCGGGCATGACCCGGCGAATGACCTTCAGCATCATCCGCTCGCCGATCAGCACCGAGGTGTTGGACTGCTCCACCGCCAGCGGCAGAACCTCCTCCTCGGGCCGCGCTTCCTGTTGCTCCAGCTTCACGCCACCACTGAAACGGATCTCGACGCCCTGCTCCTGCACCACCTGGTCACGGCGCATATTGTCGATCACCCGGCGGGTAAAGCCCGGCAGCATGGCCGCATCGGTCAACAACCCAAGCCGTGGACCGCGGCGCAGGCGGGCCAGGGCGAAGGCGGCAGCGGTCTGGCCGGACATGTCCGCGATATCGGCGTTACGCAGATAGCCCAGGGGCAACTGATAATGGGCGTCCCCCACCGTTATCTCGCAGAGCACGCAGGGCTCGCTCTGTTCGCAGAAGGGAATCGCATAGAGCAGTCGAATCGGCTCGCCGGCGTCGGTTGCGCCGGAAAACCAACGGCGCTTGGCCAGCCACTGGGGCAGGATTTCACGCTCCAGCACGCGGCGGCAGGCGTCCTTCAGCAGATCGGCCATGTCGTGCTTGATCACCAGCGTGGCCAGCTCCGGCAGCGACTGCACCGGCTCGATATGCCAGCTGGGCATCTGGCTTGCATCCGCCAGCACGAACCAGTAGAAGCCGTAAGGCGGCAGGGTCAGCAGATAGTGCAACTGGCCGATCGGCGGAAAGCTGCTGCCACCGAGCATTTCCACCGGCACCTTGCCGGCCCAGGCCGACAGTTCCAGCTCGGTGGCCTGGGCTGCCCGCGACAGGTTGGCGACACACAGGATGATCTCGTGGCGACCCTCCTCGCTGGTGAACTCGCGCAGGTAAGCGATGACCTTGCGGTTGGCCGGCGCCAGCATCTTCAAAGTGCCGCGGCCGAACGCCCGCTGCTGCTTGCGCACCGTCAGCATACGCCGGGTCCAGTTCAGCAGCGAATGGGCGTCGCGGGCCTGGGATTCGACATTGATGGTCTGGTAACCGTACAGCGGGTCCATGATCGGCGGCAACACCATGCTGGCCGGGTCGGCCCGGGAGAAGCCGCCATTGCGGTCGGTGGACCATTGCATCGGCGTGCGTACCCCGTCGCGATCACCGAGAAAGATATTGTCGCCCATGCCGATCTCGTCGCCGTAATACAGCGTCGGCGTGCCCGGCATGGACAGCAGCAGGCTGTTGAGCAGTTCTATACGCCGCCGGTCACGCTCGACCAGTGGCGCCAGGCGGCGACGGATACCCAGGTTGATGCGCGCGCGCCGGTCCGCCGCGTAATAGTTCCACAGATAATCCCGCTCCTGGTCGGTCACCATCTCCAGGGTCAGCTCATCATGGTTGCGCAAGAAGATGGCCCACTGGCAGTTGTCCGGAATGTCCGGGGTCTGGCGCAGGATATCGGTGATCGGAAAGCGATCCTCCTGGGCAATGGCCATGTACATGCGCGGCATCAATGGGAAGTGGAAAGCCATGTGGCATTCGTCCCCCGGGCCGCCGTCCTCGCCACCGAAATACAGCTGGGTGTCCTCCGGCCACTGGTTGGCTTCTGCCAGCAGCATGCGATCGGGGTACAGCGCGTCCAACTCGGCGCGGATCTTTTTCAGCACCACGTGGGTTTCCGGCAGGTTCTCGTTATTGGTGCCGTCGCGCTCGATCAGATAGGGAATGGCGTCCAGGCGCATGCCGTCCACGCCCATGTCCAGCCAGAAACGCATGACCGACAGCACCGCGCGCAGCACCTGGGGATTGTCGAAATTCAGGTCCGGCTGGTGCGAGTAGAAACGATGCCAGAAGAACTGGCCAGCCACCGGGTCCCAGGTCCAGTTGGACTTTTCGGTATCGAGAAAGATGATCCGTGTGCCCTGGTAGATCTGATCGGTATCGGACCAGACATAGAAGTTGCGCGCCTGCGACCCCTTGGGCGCCAGCCGAGCCCGCTGGAACCAGGGATGCTGGTCGGAAGTGTGGTTGATCACCAGCTCGGTGATCACCCGCAGGCCGCGCTTGTGCGCCTCGCGGATGAAACGGCGCACGTCGGCCATGCTGCCATAGTCCGGATGCACCCCGCGGTAATCGGCGATGTCATAGCCGTCATCGCGCCGGGGTGATGGGTAGAATGGCAGCAGCCACAGAGTGTTCACGCCGAGATCGACGATGTAGTCGAGTTTCTGGATCAGGCCGGCGAAGTCACCGATACCATCGTTGTTGGCATCGAAGAAGGACTTCACGTGAATCTGATAGATGATTGCATCCTTGTACCAGCACGGATCGTTGAGAAACGCCCGTGCGCGGGCTCGTCTTGCCATGATCACACCTCAGGCCGCAGGTCGAATACGCCATATACCAAAGGGCAGATACCAGGGTTCGATACGCATCCACTGGGTCTTGCCGTGCCATAACCAGGTATGGCCATTCATCAGGTCTTCACCATGGGTGGTGGCGTCATCATTCAGACCGAATTCCCACAGCGGCAGTTCAAAGTGCGCTTCCTGGGCGTTGAACGGGTCCAGGCAGACGGCAATCAGGATGAAGTTCGACAGATCCGCGGTACGTTTGCCGAAGAACAGGATGTTGTCATTCCAGGCGTGGTAAGCCTGGAAGCCCAGGTGCGTCTGCAGCGCCGGATTGCTGCGGCGGATGCGGTTGAGCCGCGCGATCTCGCCGATGATATTGCCCGGCGCGTGCCAGTTGCGCGGGCGAAGCTGGTACTTCTCCGAATCCAGATATTCCTCGCGCCCGGGCAGCGGCTCTGCCTCGCATAACTCGAACCCGGAATACATGCCCCATAATCCCGAGCCCATGGTCGCCAGCGCCGCGCGAATGAGAAAGCCGGCACGGCCCGAGCGCTGCAGAAAATAGGGGTTGATATCCGGCGTGTTGACGAAGAAGTTCGGCCGATAGCAGTCACGCCAGGGCGGCTGGTTCAGCTCGGTGAAGTAGCTTTCCAGCTCATCTTTGGTATTGCGCCAGGTGAAGTAGGTATAGCTCTGGCTGAAGCCGATCTTGCCGAGGCGCGCCATCATCGCCGGCCGGGTGAAGGCTTCGGCCAGGAAGATTACTGCCGGATGTCGCTGGCGAATATCGGCGATCAGCCATTCCCAGAACGGCAGCGGCTTGGTATGCGGATTGTCGACCCGGAACAGGGTGACCCCCTGCTCGACCCAGAACAGCACCACATCCCGCAGCGCCAGCCACAGTGCCGGCATCGCGTCCTCGGCATAGAACTCGACATTGACGATATCTTCGTATTTCTTCGGCGGGTTCTCCGCATAGCGGATACTGCCGTCCGGACGCCAGTTGAACCAGCCGGGATGCTCGCGCAGCCAGGGATGGTCGGGCGAGCACTGGATGGCAAAATCCAGGGCGATTTCCAGCTCATGGGCCCGGGCCGCGGTGACCAGGCGATGAAAGTCTTCCAGATCACCCAGCAGCGGATGCAGCGCATCGTGGCCGCCCTCCTCACTGCCGATGGCGTAGGGGCTGCCGGGATCGTTCGGGCCGGCCTGCAGGCTGTTGTTCGGCCCCTTGCGATGGGTAAGACCGA
>DXBL01000306.1 GCA_019116555.1 Candidatus Pseudomonas excrementavium | reverse complement strand
GCCTGCTCGGTGGTTTCGCCGTTCTCCATGAAGCCGGCCGGCAGCGTCCAGAAACCGTGGCGGGGTTCGATGGCGCGGCGGCACAGCAATATGTGGCGCCCATGGGTGACCAGGCAGCCGGCGACGATGCGCGGATTCTGGTAATGAATCACCTGGCAATGCCCGCAGACATAGCGTGGGCGGGTGTCTCCCTGCGGGACGGTTTCGCTGACGGCGTGGCCGCAGTGACAGCAGAATTTCATGTTCCGGCGACTCCCCGGCTGGACGGTTTGAGGGCTATCTTGCTGCGCAATTGCCACAGGGTAAAGAGGCGTAGCCGCTCCAATGTAACGGGTATGGGATACTATTCAGTATCGGCGGGGCGCTGGCCCGGTAATGATGATCATGACATGATGGGTAAAAACAACGAGGTAGGTTGCATGCTGGACAAAGTGCGCGAGCGGGTCCCGGAATATCGCCCGCGATTGGTTGAGGCTGCCGGTTTGCCGGAAGCCGGTGTGCTGGTGCCGGTAACGTGCGTGGATAACGAGCCCGAGATCATCCTCACCCTGCGCTCCAACAGCCTTTCAACCCATTCAGGCGAGGTGGCTCTGCCCGGTGGTCGGCGTGACCCGGGGGATGTGGACCTGTCTTATACCGCGCTGCGTGAAGCCCACGAGGAAATTGGCCTGCTGCCGGATCTGGTCGAGGTGGTCGGGCCGCTGGGCAGCCTGGTGTCGCGCTTCGGCATCAAGGTCACTCCCTATGTCGGCATCGTGCCGGATGTGTTCGACCTGCGGCCCAACGAGAGCGAGATCCAGGAAGTCTTCCGCGTACCGGTCAGCTTCTTCCTCGGCGACAACCGCGAAATGACCCACCGCATCGATTACGAAGGGCGCAGCTGGTATGTGCCCAGCTACCGTTATGAAGGTTTCAAGATCTGGGGGCTCACGGCCTTGATTCTGGTGGATCTGATGAACGTGGCGTTCGACGCCCGCATCCCGCTGCGCACCCCGTCCAAAGACGCAATTCCGATCAAGGAGCAATAATGAAATACCGACTGGGCGACGACCGTGTGGAAATGGCTGAGGATGCCTGGATCGCCGATACGGCAACGGTGATCGGCAAGGTACGCCTGGAGGCCGGCGCCAGTGTCTGGTTCAACGCCGTGCTGCGGGGCGACAACGAACTGATCCTGATCGGCGAGAACAGCAACGTGCAGGATGGCGCGGTGATGCACACCGATCCGGGCGCGCCACTGACCCTGGGCAAGGGCGTTACGGTTGGTCACAAGGCCATGCTGCACGGTTGTACCGTCGGCGATGACAGCCTGATCGGCATCAATGCCGTGGTGCTCAATGGCGCGAAGATCGGCCGCAACTGCATTATCGGCGCCAACGCGCTGATTCCCGAGGGCAAGGAGATTCCTGACGGTTCGCTGGTCATGGGCTCGCCCGGCAAGGTAGTGCGCCAGTTGACCGAGCAACAGCAGCAGGCGGTCATCGCGGGTGCTGCCCATTATGTGCACAACGCCCGGCGCTACCGACGCGACCTGCAGCCGCAGGACGACTGATGGGCGCTGAGCAGCAACCGGTACGATCCCCCTGCGTGTACGTTTGCTGTCTGGATGACAACGACATCTGCACCGGCTGCCAGCGCAGCGGCGCGGAAATCACCGAATGGGGACGTGCCAGCAATGAACGGCGCCGGGAGATCCTGCGCCTGTGTGAACACCGGGCCCGCAAGCAGGGCGTCTGGATGAATATCGGAACTGTGGAAGGATAGTCGGCATGCCCCGCATAGGAACACCACTGACCGGGAATGCGACCCGTGTATTGCTGCTCGGCTCCGGCGAGCTGGGCAAGGAAGTGACCATCGAACTGCAGCGCCTGGGCTGCGAAGTCATTGCGGTCGACCGCTACGCCAATGCACCGGCCATGCAGGTGGCGCACCGCAGCCACGTGATCAACATGCTGGATGCCGCCGCGCTGCGTCAGGTCATCGAGCTGGAACGGCCGGCCTGCATCGTGCCGGAGATCGAGGCCATTGCCACCGCGGCGCTGGTCGAGCTGGAAAATGAAGGCTACACCGTCATCCCCACCGCCCGTGCCGCCCGGCTGACCATGGACCGGGAGGGTATTCGTCGGCTTGCCTGCGAAGAGCTGCAGCTGCCGACCTCGCCCTATCGCTTCGCCGATGGCCATGCGGATTATCTGGCGGCGGTTCGGGAGATCGGCTTGCCCTGTGTGGTCAAGCCGGTGATGAGCTCCTCGGGCAAGGGCCAGAGTTTGCTGCGCAGCGAGAAGGATATCGAGGCAGCCTGGGAATATGCTCAATCTGGCGGTCGCGCTGGGGTAGGGCGGGTGATCGTCGAGGGCTTTGTCGACTTCGATTACGAGATCACCCTGCTGACCGTACGCCACATTGGCGGTACCAGCTTCTGCGCACCCATCGGCCATCTTCAGGAGCGCGGTGACTATCGCGAATCCTGGCAGCCGCAGCAGATGAGCGAGCAGGCATTGGTGCGGGCCCAGCAGGTGGCGCGCAGTATCACCGATGCGCTGGGTGGTCGCGGTGTGTTCGGTGTCGAGCTGTTCATCAAGGGCGATCAGGTGTGGTTCAACGAGGTATCGCCGCGTCCGCACGACACCGGCCTGGTGACACTGATCTCCCAGGACCTGTCGGAGTTCGCCCTGCATGCGCGGGCCATTCTCGGTCTGCCGATTCCGCAGATCCGCCAGCTCGGTCCATCGGCCTCGGCGGTCATCATGGCTGACGGCCGCTCCAAATCAGTCGGTTATGCCAACCTGCAACAGGCGCTCAGTGAACCGGATACCCAGCTGCGGCTGTTCGGCAAGCCCGGCGTGGATGGGTTGCGGCGGATGGGTGTGGCGCTGGCGCGGGATGCGGACATCGAGCTGGCCCGGGCTCGGGCCCGGCGTTCGGCGGAGGCGGTGCAGGTCGAGCTTTAGAGCGAGGCTGCGCTTTTAGGTGGGAGCGGCCTGGGCCGCGATGGGGTCAGGCTGCGGAAAAGCTTCGCGGGCCAGCCCGCTCCCACTGTCTTGAACTTGTGACTATCAGGCCTCCGGCGTTTGCCGTGGCCGCGGCTCCACTTGCCAGATCCGCACGCTCTTGACCATGTTGTCCTTGGTCTGCAGGATTTCCATGCGGTATTGGCCAACGCTCAGGCCCACGCTGTTTTCCGGGATGCTCTCCAGGCGCTCGGTGATCAGCCCGTTGAGCGTCTTGGGGCCATCTTCGGGCAACTGCCACAGCAACTGGCGGTTGATCGCCCGCAGGGCCACGCCGCCATCGATGACGTGACTGCCGTCGGCCTGGGGATGGATGTCATGGTTGGCCGGCAGCAGGTCGGTAGTGAACTCGCCGACGATCTCCTCGAGAATATCTTCCAGGGTCACCAGTCCGATCACATCACCATACTCATCCACTACGAAACCGATACGCCGCTTGTGCTTCTGGAAGTTCAGCAGTTGGGTGTGCAGCGGGGTGTTTTCCGGGATGAAGTAAGGGTCCTTGCAGCAGGCGATCAGGTTTTCCTTGGTCAACTCGTTGCGGCTGAGCAGGCGGGCAATGTGGCGCATGTGCACCAGGCCGGTGACGTTGTTGATGTCACCGCGGAAGACCGGCAGCCGGGTGTGGTGGCTGGTGCGCAGCTGGTCGAGAATCACCGGCATCTCATCGTCCAGGTCGATGCCATAGGCATCGTTGCGCGGCACCATGATGTCGTTGACCGTCATCTTCTCCAGGTCGAGGATGCTCAGCAGCATGTTCTGGCGCTTGCGGGTGATGCCCAGACTGGCCTCGTTCACCACTGTGCGCAGTTCCTCGGTGCTGAGCTGGCCGCCATTACTGCTGTTCGGGTTGATGCCTATCAGGCGGAGCAAGGCATTGCTTATCGAACTGCATAGCCAGACCACCGGGTAGAGCACCCGTTGCAGCAGTTGAAGGATGATGCTGACGCGAAAGGCGATCATCTCGGGATGCAGCGCCGCCAGGGTCTTGGGTGTTATTTCGCCGAAGATGAGAATGACGATAGTCAGTACCACGGTAGAGATGGCGATACCGGCATCCCCCCACAGCTGTACCGCGACGACACTGGCGATGGAGGCGGCGAGAATGTTGACGATATTGTTGCCAACCAGAATGGTGCCCAGCAGGCGGTCGGGTCGGCTGAGCAGTTCTTCGGCCCGCTGGGCGGAACGACTGCCCTTCTTGCTGAGGTGTTTGAGGCGGTAGCGGTTGAGGCTCATCATGCCCGTTTCCGAGCTGGAGAAGAACGCCGAGAGGGCGATGAGCACGACCAGTATCAGTAGAAGGGCACCGATATTTGTATCATTCACGGGCAACCCCGGTACGGTTGGGTGAGTGTCGCCGTTACATCGGCAGGATGAACTCGCTGACCAGCTTGCTGCCGAAATATGCCAACATCAACAGAAGGAAGCCGCCCAGGGTCCAGCGGATGGCGAAACTGCCGCGCCAGCCGCGGAAATGGCGGCCCCACAGCAGGATGCCGAAGACTACCCAGGCCAGGCAGGACAGCAAGGTCTTGTGCGCCACGTTCTGGGCAAACATGTTGTCGAGGAAGACGAAACCGGACAGCAGCGACAGGGTGAGCAGCACCTCACCACAGAGCACGAACTGGAACAGCAGCGCTTCCATGGTCTGCAAGGGCGGGAAGGTGCGGTTGAAGCGTACCGGATTACGATGCTTGAGCTGGTTGTCCTGGATCGCCAGCAGGCCGGCCTGGAACACAGCGATGGTGAGGATGCCGTAGGCCAGGATCGACAACAGTACGTGGATCATCAACGCCGAGTTGCCGGGAATGACTGCCGCGCCATGGGATGGAAACAGCCAGGCCAGCAGATCAGTGATCAGCGCCAGCGGAAAGAGCCCGATCAGCAGGCTGGTGACCGGCGCGCGCAGGCTGAACACCAGGGTGACCGCCAATACCAGCCAGGCGATCAGCGAGGAGACGTGGAAGAAGCCGAACGACAAGCCATTGCCGGTGAAAATCTGGACATAGAGGCCGCCCGCATGACACAGCAGGGCGACCAGGCCGATGCTGCGCAGCAGTCCCGGGCTGGCGCTGCGCCGCCGCATCAGGCAGCGAATCTGGTAAAGCGTGCCGCCAAGATAGAAAGCAGCGGCAAGCAGGCTGAATATCGGAGCTGTCATACGTCCTTGAAAATGCCTATCAATTAGAAGTGGAGTGTCGCACAAGCCGCGTTGAGGATAAAGCGCTTGCTGCATCCATACCAACCCCAATGTATACTGGCCGGCCAGTACGCCTCAACCCGTCACGGGGTACGCGGGGCAAAGGAGAATTCATCGATGTTTGAAAATCTTACCGAACGCCTCTCGGCGAGCCTGGCGGGGGTCACCGGCCGCGCCAAGCTGACCGAGGACAATATCAAGGACACCCTGCGTGAAGTGCGCATGGCGCTGCTTGAGGCCGATGTCGCCCTGCCGGTGGTCAAGACCTTCGTCGACCAGGTGCGTGACCGCGCCGTGGGCCAGGAAGTGTCCCGCAGCCTCTCGCCGGGGCAGGTGTTCGTCAAGATCATCAAGACCGAGCTGGAAGCGGTCATGGGGCAGGCCGAAGGCCTGAACTTGGCGGTATCGCCGCCGGCTGTCATCCTGATGGCCGGTCTGC
>DXBL01000305.1 GCA_019116555.1 Candidatus Pseudomonas excrementavium | reverse complement strand
GTGTGCGTGGCCGGTGATGAGTGCGCGAATGAAGTTGCTGCGGCGCCTGCAGCAGCCGGTGGCGATGCTGCGGGTGGTGGCTCCGAGGGTGAGGCCTTGTTCAGTGCCAAGGCCTGTGTTGCCTGCCACAGCGTGGACAACAAGGTGGTGGGCCCGGCGCTGAAGGAAGTGGCGGCCAAGTACGCGGGTGATGCGGACCATATCATCGCCAGCATCAAGAACGGTTCCCAGGGTAACTGGGGTCCGATCCCGATGCCGCCGAACGCAGTTAACGACGAAGAAGCCGCTGCGCTGGCTGAGTGGATTCTGTCCCTCAACTGAGCTGCGTTGCTGTCATGGAAAAGCCACCTGCGGGTGGCTTTTCTGGTTTTTGGCTCCCCCTCTCCCCCGACCCCTCTCCCGCGAGGGGAGAGGGGAGTTGGAGCGTGCGAACTGCCAGGATCGGTAATGCTGGCTCTTCATTCGGCGTAGGCCGGGAGGTGGTGCTAGCGGTTCAGTAATCCGCGGATATCGGCCAGGGCGGTGTTACCACGAGCCTGCTTCTGTTCCACCGGGACGTCTTCGGTGCCTTCCCATTCCAGGTCGTCCGGCGGTAGCTCGTCGAGAAAGCGGCTGGGCAGGCAGTCGATGATTTCGCCGAACTGACGGCGGCGGGCGGCGAAGGTGAAGGTCAGGTTGCGCTTGGCCCGGGTGATGGCCACATAGGCCAGCCGGCGCTCCTCATCCACGCTGTCGGCTTCGATGCTGGAGCGGTGCGGGAGGATTTCTTCTTCCATGCCGAGCACGTAGACGTGCGGGTATTCCAGGCCCTTGGAGGCGTGCATGGTCATGAGCTGCACGCGGTCGGCGTCCTCTTCTTCTTCCTGGCGCTCGAGCATGTCACGCAGTACCAGCTTGGCGATGGCGTCCTCGAAGGTGGTTTCGCCGGTCTCATCGCGGTCCATGGTGGTTTTCAGCGAATCGAGCAGGAACCAGACGTTGCCCATGCGCTTGGCGGCGATCTCGTCGCTGGAGCAGTTCTGCCGTATCCAGTTCTCGTAATCCAGATCCATCACCATGCTGCGCAGGGCGGCGATGGGCTCGTTCTGGGCGCACTGCTGGCGGACCTTCTCCAGCCAGTGGCCGAAGCGCTGCAGGCGTTCGCAGTAGCGCGGTTCCATGTGCTCGGTCAGGCCTACCTCGGTGCAGGCGGCGAACAGGCTGATCTCGCGCTGGTTGGCGTAGGTGCCGAGCTTTTCCAGAGTTGCTGGGCCGATTTCCCGGCGCGGTACGTTGATCACCAGCAGCAGCGCATTGTCGTCATCCGGATTGACCAGCAGGCGGAAGTAGGACATCACGTCCTTGACCTCCTGGCGGCTGAAGAAACTGGTGCCGCCCGACAGGTGATAGGGAATCTGATGATGCTGCAGTTTGAGTTCGATCAGCCGGGACTGGTGGTTGCCGCGGTAGAGAATGGCGATGTCCTTCCACGGGATCCGCTGCTTGAGGTGCAGGTTCTGGATGTCGGTGGCCACCCGTTCGGCCTCGGCATCCTCGTTGCGGCAGCGGATCACGCGGATCGGATCGCCATAGCCCAGCTCGCTCCACAGCTGCTTCTCGAACACATGCGGGTTGTTGGCGATCAGGGTGTTGGCGGCCTTGAGGATGCGGCTGGTGGAGCGGTAGTTCTGCTCCAGCATGACCACCTTCAATGAGGGGAAGTCTTCTTTCAGCTGGGCAAGGTTTTCCGGGCGGGCGCCGCGCCAGGCGTAGATCGACTGGTCGTCGTCCCCGACCACGGTGAAGCGCGCCTGATTACCCACCAGCATCTTCACCAGCAGGTACTGACTGGCGTTGGTGTCCTGATACTCGTCCACCAGCATGTAGCGGATGCGGAACTGCCACTTTTCCAGCACGTCGGGATGATCGCGGAACAGCAGGACCGGGATCAGGATCAGGTCATCGAAGTCGACCGCGTTATAGGCCTTGAGCGTGCGGTTGTAGTGCATATAGACGCTGGCAGCGGTCTGCTGTTGGGGCGTCTTGGCCTGCTGCAGGGCTTCTTCGGGAGTGATCAGGTCGTTCTTCCAGGTGGAGATCTGCGCCTGGATGCCCTCGGCACCGTCATCGGCACCATAATCCTTGTGCATCAGATCATTGATCAGTGCCTGGGCGTCGTTCTGGTCGAAGATCGAGAAGCCGGGCTTGTAGCCCAGGCGCTTGTGTTCCTTGCGGATGATGTTCAGACCCAGATTGTGGAAGGTCGAGACAGTCAGACCGCGACCCTCGGCGCCACGCAGCAGCGAGCCGACCCGTTCTTTCATTTCCCGGGCAGCCTTGTTGGTGAAAGTGACCGCGACGATATTCTGCGCGCGCAACCCACACTCCTTGATCAGATAGGCGATCTTGCGTGTGATCACACTGGTCTTGCCGCTGCCGGCGCCAGCCAGCACAAGCATGGGACCACCAATATAGTGGACTGCTTCCTGTTGACGGGGATTGAGTTGCGCCACATTGACCTCACGCAAAGACGGGTGCGCGATTCTAGCATAGGGTATGCTGTCCGCCGGGCTGGAAACGCTCGACATCATAATGGCCAAAAGCTAGTCTGAGACAGGCTTTGTTTTATTCCAGGTCTGAGACGAGGTGAATTTGTTGTCTGTGGAAAGGCCGTTACAACTGATTGTATTGCTGGAAGACAATGGCGCCGCTGCACAGCAGCTGTCCAGCCGTCTGGCGGCAGGCGGCGCTCCCTCGATCGTGATTGCCCGGAGCTGGCAACAGGCGATGGAGTTGCTGGTGCCCGCGCTGGGGTCGGTGGTGCTGGTACGCGAGACGTTTCTTCCCGTGCCTGCGCAATGCAGCGCTCCGGTGATCCTGTGGGGGAATGGGACTGCCGATGCGTTGCCGGCCGGCGTAGTGGACAGTATTTCCGATCAGGCCAGCATCAGCGAGCTGCTCCGCTGTCTGCGGTATGCCAGCGAGCGCGCCAGTCTGCAGATGGCCCTGACCCGTGCTGCCAGTGATGACTCGCTGACCGGCTGCTGCAACCGGCAGGTGCTGCAGGATCGTCTCAAGCAGGGTACGTATCGCGCGTTGCGCACCAACCAGCCTCTGGCCGTGCTGTGGCTGAATCTGGATAACTTCAGCCATGTGAATGACAGCCTCGGCCATGTGGCCGGCGATGCCATCATCCGCCAGGTGGCCGACCGGCT
Source organism: Candidatus Pseudomonas excrementavium (assembly GCA_019116555.1). Taxonomy (GTDB): domain Bacteria; phylum Pseudomonadota; class Gammaproteobacteria; order Pseudomonadales; family Pseudomonadaceae; genus Halopseudomonas; species Halopseudomonas excrementavium. Next base: position 6,395 of record DXBL01000305.1, on the reverse strand, counting down.
GCGGCAGATTCTGCGCTCCACCGATACGGTCGGGCGCATGGGCAGCGACGAATTCACCGTTATCCTCGAAGATTACGGCTCGCCCGCCAACCTCATGCATGTGATGAAAAAGGTCGTCGATGAGCTGGCCGAACCGTACCGGGTGGGCGAGGAAAGCCTGCTGCTGGGCTGCAGTATCGGTATCGCCACCTTTCCCGAAGGGGGACAGACGGTCGATGATCTGCTGCTGCATGCCGGCCTGGCCATGCAGCAGGCCAAGACGCAGCGTGGCTGTCATTTCCACTTCTATGATGAACGTATAAACCTGCAGGCGACCAGCCAGATCGAGTTCGAAGGCCAATTGCGGCGGGCATTGCGCAGCAACGAGCTGGAACTGCATTACCAGCCGCGGGTGGAACTGAGCAGTGGCCGGATCGTCGGGGTGGAAGGGTTGATTCGCTGGCGCCATCCCGAACGCGGGCTGTTGGGGCCCAATGAGTTCATTCCGCTGGCCGAGGAGAACGGCCTGATCGTGCCGATGGGCTATTGGGTGATCGCCCGCGCCTGCCACGACCTGAGCATCCTCCAGCGGCGCGGGATAGATCTGCATGTGGCGGTCAATATGTCCTTCCGGCAGTTTCTCGACCGGCGCTTGCTGGCGACCGTCGAGCGGCTGGTTGCCAAGACCGGCATTGATCCGCGCAAGCTCGAGTTCGAACTGACGGAAACCGCGGTCATGCAGCGTCCCGAACAGGTGCAGCAGGCCATGGCGGGCATGACCGGGCTGGGCGTCCGTTTCTCGTTGGACGATTTCGGTACCGGCTTTTCCTCTTTCGTGCACCTGCACCGCTTGCCGATCAACCTGCTCAAGCTCGATCGCAGTTTTGTTCGGGGTATCGCGGAGCGGTCGGCGGACCGGCAACTGGTCGCGGCGATGATCCATATGGGACACAGCCTCGGCCTGCAGGTGGTGGCCGAAGGCGTGGAAGTGCGCGCGCAAATGGAGATCCTGCGGGAGATGGGGTGTGACCAGATCCAGGGATTCTTCATCAGTCCGGCATTGCCCTTTGACGAGCTGTGTTACTTCGCCGATGCCTACAGCATGGGACGGGACAACGTCCTGAGCAGTATCCCCCAGGGTTCCCCGCCTAGCTGAGCGGTTGCGGCTGGCGATCCAGCTGCCGATATTGCAATGCTTCGGCCAGCTGCGGCCGGCCGATCATCGGCAGCTCTTCCATGTCGGCCAGGGTGCGTGCGACCTTCAGCGCGCGGTGACTGGCCCGTCGTGATAACCCCAGCCGCTCGACCGCCTTTTCCAGCCAGCTCGCGTCGGCCGCTGGCAACGCGCAATGCTGGCGTACACCGGTCAGGTCCAGATGGGCATTCAGGCAGCCCTGGCGGGCGATCTGACGTTGCCGGGCAGCAGCTACCGCAGCGCCAGCCTCGGCGCTGTCGGGTTTGCCGACAGTCTGGCCGGTGAGGCTGAAGGCTTCGTTGTGCATGGCCAGATGCAGGTCGATGCGATCCAGCAGCGGGCCGGACAGCTTGCTGCGGTAACGCTCTACCTGTTCCGGCGAACAGCGGCAGCGGCCGGACGGATCACCCTGATAGCCGCAGGGGCAAGGGTTCATCGCTGCGATCAACTGAAAGCGCGCCGGAAAGGTCAGTTGTTCACGGGCCCGAGCGATATGGATCTCGCCCGATTCCATCGGCTCGCGCAGCATTTCCAGCACCTTGCGATCGAACTCCGGCAGCTCATCGAGAAACAGCACGCCGTGATGCGCCTGGCTGATTTCCCCCGGGCGCGGTTGACTGCCGCCGCCCACCAGCGCCGCGGCCGACGCGCCGTGGTGGGGCGCGCGGAATGGGCGGGTGGGCCAGTGTTGCAGCATGTCGCGCCCACACACGGATTGGATCGCCGCCACCTCCAGCGCCTGCTCTTCCTCCAGCGCCGGCAATATGCCGGGCAGGCGGCTGGCGAGCAGCGTCTTGCCAGTGCCCGGGGGGCCGAACAGCAGCAGGTTGTGTGAACCGGCGGCCGCCACGATCAGCGCCCGCTTGGCCTGAGCCTGCCCCTGCACATCGCGCAGGTCGGGCAGGCTGCCTGCCGGCGGTGGACGCGAGCCGGCCGTCACGGGCGGCAACACCTGCTCGCCGCGCAGATGCTCGCACAGCTCCAGCAGATGATCGGCGGCGATGATCTCCACACCCTGCACCAGCGCTGCCTCAGCCGCATTGGCGCGGGGCAGCAGCAGGGTACGCTGATTGTCGCGACAGGCCAGGGCGGCGGGCAGTACCCCCTGGACGGGGCGCAATTCGCCGGACAGGGCCAGTTCGCCCAGTACTTCGCATTGTTCCAGGCTGGCGGCGGGTATCTGGCCGCTGGCGGCCAGCAGGCCGAGGGCGATGGCGAGGTCGAAGCGGCCGCCTTCCTTGGGCAGATCAGCCGGTGCCAGATTGATGGTGATGCGCTTGAGGCTGGGGAACTCCAGCCGGGCATTCTGCAGGGCGCTGCGCACCCGGTCCTTGCTTTCCCGCACGGCGGTTTCCGGCAGCCCGACCAGGGTCAGGCTCGGCATGCCATTGGCCAGATGCACTTCCACCATCACCGGTGGCGCCTGGATACCCAGCTTGGCGCGGCTGTGGACAATCGCCAGGGACATGATCACTCCTTGATCGCCTCCGCCCGGAGGCTGCGACGGCGCTGCCGTCAGGGTTGCTGTTCCAGCTCCGCCACCCGTTTCTCCAGCGCTTCCAGGCGTTCCCGGGTGCGCAGCAGAACGGTCTGCTGGGTATCGAATTCTTCCCGGCTCACCACATCCAGCTTGGCCAGTGCGCTTTGCAGCATGGCCTTGAGCTGCCGCTCGACATCGGCGGTGGGCCGTGTTCCGTCGCTCATCAGCAGCTTTGCCGCCTGACTGCCGACGGTATCAAACAGGACTTTATGCAGCATATGTATTGTCGTTTCCGGTAGTTGAAAGGGGCCGGCCGCGGCCGGACTGGCTGTGCGAGTCTAGCATCCGCCGCCGCCTGCCCCAAAACCGCACCCGCCGCGCTGCCCAACTCTGGCGCATCGACCTGACCGCGCCGCACCAGGCTGGTGCGACCGCAGCCGTTATCGTCGCCGATTTTCATCTCCGAATTACCTCAACTTATTGAAAGAAAAGACTATTTCAAATATGGCAGGGTTTCTGCAAAGAGCCAGAGTAGCCGGATCACCTGCGGAACCGAAATAGCGCAATGCCGAAAATGTGATCCGGCGCACGCCACGGTGGGTAATGCCGCTGCAGCCGGCTCGACAAAGGGCTGCCGGCAGCTGATATCGGGGCCGCGCTGGCCGGTGTGCTGCGGGTTTTCTGCACACATCCGTGCAAAGTCCGATTTTAAAAGGCTTTAACTCGGCATAGACTTGTCCTGTCCCCCAGGGCAGTCCATCTAACGGGAGTGAGTATGAACATGAAATTGGTAACGGCTGTAATCAAGCCATTCAAGCTGGACGACGTTCGGGAGTCGCTTTCCGAAATCGGCGTTCAGGGCATTACCGTGACCGAAGTGAAAGGGTTTGGCCGGCAGAAGGGCCACACCGAGTTGTATCGGGGCGCGGAATACGTGGTGGACTTCCTGCCCAAGGTCAAGATCGAGGTGGCGATCGGCGAGGACATGCTCGACCGCGTCATCGAGGCCATCACCAAGGCAGCCAACACCGGCAAGATCGGCGACGGCAAGATCTTCGTCGTGGCGCTGGAGCAGGCCATTCGCATCAGGACAGGCGAGACCGGCACCGACGCCATCTGACGCGTCGCTGCATTTCGCTGACAAAGTAATAAAGCCTATCTGGGGGGCTTGATTATGGAAGACTTCGTACAACTGAAGTACGCGCTCGATACGTTCTATTTTCTGGTGTGCGCTGTGCTGGTGATGTGGATGGCCTGCGGTTTTGCCATGCTCGAGGCCGGTCTGGTGCGCACCAAGAGTACGACTGAAATTCTCGCCAAGAATATCGCGCTGTTCGCCATCGCGTCGATCATGTACCTGCTGGTCGGCTACTACATCATGTATTCATCCACGGGCCCGATCTTTCCAAGCCTGGGCATGCTGATCGGGGATGAAAACACCCTCGCTGCGGTCGTGGCCGGCGGTGATGACGCGCCGTATTATTCCAGCCGCGCCGACTTCTTCTTCCAGATCGTATTTGCCGGTGCCTGCATGTCCATCGTCTCGGGGGCGGTTGCCGAGCGCATGCGGTTGTGGGCTTTCCTGCTGTTCGCGGTGATCATGACCGGTTTCATCTATCCCATTCAGGGCGCCTGGAGCTGGGGTGGCGGCTGGTTGAGCGAGATGGGCTACTCCGATTACGCAGGCTCCGGCATCGTGCACATGGCAGGCGCTGCCGCAGCGCTGGCTGGGGTCATTCTGCTGGGGCCGCGCAAGGGCAAATACGGCCCGAACGGCCAGATCAATGCCATCCCCGGCTGCAACCTGGCCCTGTCCACCCTGGGCATCTTCATCCTGTGGATGGGCTGGTTCGGTTTCAATGGTGGCTCCGAGCTGAAAATCTCCGATGTCGAGTCGGCCAACAACGTGGCCCAGGTGATGGTGAACACCAATCTGGCGGCAGCCGGTGGACTGATCGCAGCCATGGCCGTATCACGGATGTTGTTCGGCAAGACCGATCTGACCATGATGCTCAACGGCGCCCTGGCCGGACTGGTGTCCATTACCGCCGATCCGCTGTCACCCAGCGCCTTCAGCGCCGTGCTGGTCGGGGCGGTAGGCGGTGTGATCGTGGTCTTCAGCGTGCTGGCGCTGGATCGGGTGAAGATCGACGATCCGGCCGGTGCCATTTCCGCCCACGGCTCGGCGGGCATCTGGGGCGTGCTGGCAGTGCCGCTGAGCAATGCCGAGGCGACCTTCGGCGGGCAACTGCTGGGGGTGATCGCCATCTTCGCCTGGGTCTTCCTCGCCAGCCTGATCATCTGGGGCATCATCAAGGCGGTGATGGGCATCCGGATCTCCGAGGCGGAGGAATACGAGGGTGTGGATATCTCCGAATGCGGGATGGAAGCCTACCCCGAGTTCACCAGCAACAAGTGAGGCCAGCGCGGGTACCGGCCTCGGCTTACCTGGCAGACAGGGCGCTTATGCGCCCTGTCTGCATTTTCACGGGGCAAAAACAGCAAAACTTGCCGGGCCCCGCAGAGTCCAAGCTGGTGAACGCATCATTAAGGGAGATCTGCATGAAAGCCGAGACGTTCGATTACCTGCTGGAATGGACCAGCGATCTGCACACCATCATAGCCGACCGTCTGGAACAGGCCATCACTGCCGATACCGACCAGCGCAGCCGCTGGCTGATGGAATACGTGGCCGGTCATGAGCGCGATATTGCCAGCAAGGTGGACAGGTTCCGTGCGCAGGCCGGCGAGGCGGAAAGCCGGACCTGGTTATATGAGCATATTGGCGAAGACCTGCCGCCGCGGGCCAAGTGGGAACTCAGCTTCGTCGGTAAGAATTTCAATGAAATCAATGAGCAACTGTTCAAACTGCATGATCAGCTGATCGAAGTGTATACCTCGATGACCGGTCGTGCGGCGATCCCGGCGGCGGCCGAGCTGATGCGTAACATGCTGGCGCTGGAAGAGGGGGAAACCCGCCGCCTGGCCGAGCAGTGCGGGCGGCTGCAGGACCTTTGATCTGCCAGTCTGTGCACCTGCCAGCCGATGGCGGGCCGGCATCGTCCTCTCGATGAGGCAAAATTTTTTCCTTACCCACTGTTCAAATCCCTCTGTTGCGCTATATATAGCCAAGTTTCAAGCGGAGGAATGCCATGAGTGAAGACGATATCGAAGATGATGACTTGCAGGACGAGGAGGTGGACAACAGTGATGTTGATGAAAGCGATGCCATGGAGAACGATGATGAGCCCGCGGTAAAGCCGCGCAAGAAGGCCGCCAATCAGGAAGATCCCCTGGAGGGGTTGTCTCTGGAGGCCAAGGCTCGCGAACGGGAAATGCTGGCGCGGCAGATGGAGGAGTTCCTCTCCCGCGGCGGCAAGGTTCAGGAAGTCGACAACAACGCACTGGCTGATCCGCCGAAAAAGCCTGAAGGGAAGTACGGCAGCCGGCCGATCTGACGTATCGTGGTACTAGGGCCTGTTCCCGTTTCCTTCGCCTGCGCGCCGGCGCCTGTTTTTGCGCGAGGCAAGGCGCGAGATGCGAGGTTTGGTGGGCCAAATAAACATCGAGTAACGCAGCATCGCGCAAAAACAGGCCCGGCCCTTCGGGTTGCGCGTAAAAACTCGCCATGCGTCGTTGCGGGACTTGGCAAGGGAATGACCATTGCCTGCATCCCACGCCTAGCCTGGCGGGTTTTTATGCTGCAACGCGCAAGCGAAGGAAACGGGAACAGACCCTAAC